>JAJKIL010000322.1 GCA_021154515.1 Niastella sp.
ACATAACCATGGGAAACCTGTAATGCCCAATTCATCGAGGGATTAAAAGAAAGCCGTCCGCTCCAGGAATCAAACCTGGGTTTATCAAAGCCATACCGGGCTTCGTTTGGCTCCCGCCCGGTAAAGGAAGAACCTTCCAGCTTGAATTTGCCTGCCCGTATGCCGGCTGTAACTACGCCAAAGGTTATATGCGTGGCATCGACCCAGTGATGGGAGATAGGCGAATTGGGATTATCCAATGAAGAGGGCCGGTGCATAAAAGTCACCGGGCCTAAAGCCGGTTCACCAGGGTACCCCACATATACAAATGCATCAACGTTTTTTGTAAATGCATGTGAATAGCTAACAGATAACTCGGAAAACAGGTCATGTGGGTGTTGCCTGTCAATTAGTGGCTTTCCTTTATAGCTTTCACCTGTTTGAAAGAGCAAAGGGTAGCCTTTGCCGCCTTCAATAACCGGGTCAAGTGAGAGCATGGAACTAAAATGAAAAAGCCCCTTTTCGCCTACCTTTCGCTGGCCCATCAGCATAAACCAGGTAGGCGCATCAAACCGGGAATCGCCCCGTTTACCGTCATTATTGAAATTCTGATTATCGTAACGCAGGAATATATTACCATGCACCATGTACATCCATTTTTTTGAATGGATCATATACCCGTACATGGGAGAGGCATCCGGCAGCCAGCCTGTTCCCGAACCATTCCGGTTCATCGGTAAGTTCAATGAAAATGCATGCGACATGGGTATATCCATTGGATGCATGCCTGAATCCATATTCATCCCATGATCTCCATGCATTTGTTGCATATTCATGGTATCCTGTTTGGCCGGCATTTTATGATGTTCGTGTTGGGCAACAACAGAGAAGGAGATGCCCAGCAATACAATAGCCAGCAATATTATCTTATACATGCTTTTATAATGTTTTATTATTATCTTTTATTTATTCGCATATACAAACCAGCTTCACCAATAAAAACAATATCATCGAAGCGGATATTCAGGTAATCGCGCCCATAAAAAGTATGGATCATAAAACCTACTTCATTGGTTGTGGATGGCATATAGGTGAGGTAAGCATGGGCGCCCAATCTGTATTTGTTCTCCAGCGGAAACTGAGACAGGTCTCCTAAAATATATTCCAGGTCGGTCCTGAAAGAGAACTGTCGTTTTTTAGTAACCTTTTTTATACTGGAACTCAAGGCGTTATTGATAGTTACTAACCTCGAAGCCTTAAGCCATTGAAAGCTGAATAAAAGTCTTTGTTTGCCATACCTGTTATCGAGCTCAGGACTCATCCCCAATGGCCCTTTCAGGTCAACTTCTTTTTGCCAGCCTGCTGCAAATGATATAATATGTTCTTTTGCAGAAATATTTGCCACGTTGAATAACAGCCGTAAATAATCAGTACTGAAATCGCCAGACCGGTAATTGTTTCTTTGATTACCATCCTCATCTTTCATAAAGAAAGAATCGGCCTGGCCATTAGAATAGTGATGCAACTGAACGGTTAACCATACAGGAGTTGTTTGCTCTTTTATTAACCCGGCCACGGGAGAAAGCAGCAGATCCAGTCCTAATCCAAATTTGTTATTGGTAGGCAATAGCGGGCTTGAGCTGTCGCGGGTAAGTCTGGGGGTGAGTCCCACATCAAAAGTAAACCGGAGCCTTTGTAATATTTCAGGATTGTAATATTTGCCTTTATGAATGACAAACCGGTTTGTAAAGTTTCCTTCGAGCCAATAACCGTTTTTTCCTTCGCCATCCCGTAGCGGGGTCCCCCTTGTTACAACCGGAGAAATATAGGGCCAGGTGAGATACATTAGCTGATCGTGATACCCCAGCAATTGGTTATACCGGTTCATGGCGAAATTGGGAGAGGTGGTTGATAATGTATCGGGTGACCATAAAACATCCTGTGCCCTGGATATACCTGTGCATATCAGGCAGCTTGCAATGATTAACCATTTCATTACCAGTTATTTTGGTTTTAATTGAAAAAAGCATGCCCTGATAATGATAGGTTATAAAAAAAAATAATATTCACATTGCTGGAATAATTTGAATTTCAATATGCAATAACCCATAAGCGTTAGGCCTTTTTTCCTTTTACAATTGAAAGCCTAATGAAACTATTGGCAAAGCCGATTCTTCCTTTGAAAAACTTAACGAGCCGGCAATTACTATTTTATTGAAGGGAGCTATCCATACACCACCTCCATACCCGGTATGCCATGTATTTGAATGTTCGTCTTTTACCCAAACTCTTCCAATATCGTGAAAGGCGATAATACCTAATGATCCTTTAAATAAATAAAGATTGGTCTCGCCAAAGTTCAATCTGAATTCGCTATTGTTATAGGCTCTTGTTCTGCCTGCAAATCGTTGAAATCTGTAACCTCTTACATTTTGTTTGAACCCAAGATACTGTGCTTGCGGCAGTTCAACATCGCCAAACGTATTGCCGGCGCCGAAACAGGTTGCGAAAATTAAATGGTCTTTTGCCAATACATCCGTATATAATCCGAATTCCGCTCCTGCCTGATTAAACTGGTTCCCGGAATTAAATAATCCAAACATTTGCGTGGAATAAATAGTAGCATAAAATCCCCTGGTAGGTATTAGTTGATGGTTTCTTGTATCTATCGTTAATTGCACTTTAGCTCCGGTATACCATTTATCGCTATACAATTCAGTGGCTGACTGCATAGGATAAACGGTACTAATAAATTTATTACTCGCATCTTTTACATCAACCTGGTAATGCTGAATAACAGGCCCAAATTGTAAGGCAGCCCAGGGCGACAACCAGTGTTGAAGCATAAAGGAGGCATCGACTAACCGATACTGTATTTTATAGTAATAAATTCCTTTAATTTTGTCAAAAGAGGTAGTATTACCCCAGCCAAAAAAATGCGTTCGTACAGTTGGCAGCTGGGCATCTGTATTTATCAAAAAGTCTGTTTTATTGGCAATCTTTAAAAACGTTCCGTTATAATGAAGATTCCAGGCCGGGGTGTGTAATGATCTGGTGGCATAAATAATATGGCGGCTGGCATAAGGTTCTTTACGGAATCCCGTTGTACCCAGCTTATAACGTGGTCCCACAAACAAACCGCCATCCATAGAATATTGCAGGCTGATTCCTAAAGAAGAAGTATTGTAAACAGGATAGGTTTGTTTGTAATCATTGTTTAAGGGGTTGTTGGAGATCCTGTTTTTCAGATTCGTGCCTGTAATTGTATTTTTTTCAGATTTTACATCATACACTATTACTTTATTTCCAGAAGCATTGGTGAATGTATCTTCACCCGGGCCGCCAATAAGCCTTATTTTTATCGGGCTTCTTTTTCCGGTAACCATGAACAGGTCATTACCCTGTAACCCAAAAAGATTTATCTCTTTGGTTTCTGATGGTTTAAAAAGCCTTTCATAGGTGGCATTTCCGGTTTTATCTTCAATTTGCACCAGTACAGTTTGATTGTCGTTCACTGTAACAACAAATTTTCCGGAAGGCTACTGCCTGGCAAAGAAGGTTTTCGTGACAGGAATTGATAATAATGGATCATATCCTCTTTGAAGTATACCCGCTTATTTTTTAAAATAGAAATGATGCTATTGGTGTGATAAGCGTGGATTTCGGATGGCTGCTTTTTTATAGCTTTTTCAATAGTGGTATCTGTCATGGACGCCAGAAATTTATCTATTTCGTGTATCCACGTTTGTTTATTTAACTCAGTTAAGAACCGGCGGTCAAAATTTCGCGCAGAATAATTAAACGTAGCGATATTTTTTGTCTTTGCTTTTAGTCCCTGCAATGGCCCCAACCCAGGATAACCACTTAAGAACTTAGTCACAAGCCCCTGACCTTTAAAAAATGCCTGGTCTCTGTCTTTGGGTATTGGGTAATACCAATAGTTTCCACCAGAATCTGTTTGTGCCCATACCCATTGGCTTTCGTATCTGTCAAAATCCATAATATAATTATCCAGCAGCCGGGCCTTCAATACAGCAACCTGATCCACTTTTATGGTATTTGATGCTGACAACTCCTTAATTATTTCTTCCGTATCGAACGTTTGATCTTTTACGTCTTTATCAATCGACCTGAATTCTAAAAAGGCCAGGGTGTTTTTATATTTTGAGCTGAATTCACCCAGTACACGATGGCATTGGGAAAATAGGGCACGCCGGCAGCTGTTGCCAATGTGCCTACAGATAAAACACTAAAGGGATAAGATGCCGAAATTCCATCCACCACTAATTTTTCTGCTATAGTACCCCGAAGCTGGGGTGAGATCACTTTTTCAGGGAATTTTTTTACTGAGCGCAATACCCATTCCTCACCAGGGCCTTCTTTCAGGTGCAAAGTGTGTGTTTGCCTTCCGCCCCCTTCTTTTTCGATAACCAGCTCTTTAAAATCCCGGGTAAAATTTAAAACCGGCACCCGGATGCTGTCTGTCCATTCTCTTCGGTAATTGTTACCAATAACAATATGATTCAAAAATGTGCCTTTTAATTGAGGGTTAGCACTGGTTACTATAAATCGACGGTTACTGAGATCTCTGAGGCCTGGACCTCCGGGTTGGGCATTGCCTGTAAAAGCAAGAAAGATGAATATGAAGGCGCCAGTTGTTTTCATTTTGGAATTTATTCGCATATACAAACCAGCATCATTAACCATTTCACTACCATGCATTTTTGTATTAAATGAAAAAGGCATGCCTTTATAACAAAGCGAGGGTAAACAAAGAGGGTCGGATAAAAATCCAACCCTGACTGTAATTATTATTAACGATTTAATTTCTATAATACAAAAGATGAGCCTTTTATAAGAATATGGTAAAACCGTGTATAGGTCTATGATATTATATATTTTGTGTATGTAATTCTACATTTTAAAATTTTAGATGTTCAATCGTTTCATTCTAAAGTAGTAGTAATAATATATAGGCAATCCCTGGCATATGTTTTTATTCACTATTTAAAAATGTTTATGTATAGATTGTATTTTTCAATAGTTAGTGCTTTCATCAGCACCATGCTATTAGCGCAGGAAAAAGAAACCCATGTAAATATCAAAGTAGAAAAAGGCGGAGGTTCTTTTTGGGGTACGCCCTGGGTATGGGTACTTGGTGCCGGAATTTTTATTTTATTACTGGTGGCTGTTGCCCGTGGTGGAGGTAGCAAGCAACAATAGAATTTTCAGATCATATTCGTTTGATCTGGCAGGTTAATTTCATTATTATTGAAGAGGACACTTTTAAGTATTAAGTGATTCACAATTTGGTACGAAGTTCCGCCCTTATTTATCTTTACAATGAGTTAATATCTTTTGAATGGAAGCGGTAAATTCTTTGATCTTATCAGGTTTAATAAAAACCGGCAAATCTTCATTTTCTTTTCTTTGCTCTCTTTTAAAAAAGGAGGCTGTGGTAAAAATTACGGCAGGTAAACATCTCAGTTCGTCATCCTTCTTGATTTCATTATAGATCTCAAATCCGTTCATTCCAGGCATATTTACGTCTAAAATAATAAGACAAGGCAAATTACCTGATGATTTCGCTTTCTTTAGGAATTCAATTCCAGACTCTCCATCACTAGCTTCAATAACAATAAAAGTAGGATCAACTGCGTGAATGGCTTCATGCACCAATTCCCGGTCTTCAAGGTCATCGTCAATATGAAGAACAATTTTTGGGTGATTCTTTGAAAGGTTATCCTTATTGATTTGTTCTGCAGATCCTTCTTCTTTCTCAGTAGGTTTATTTGATGGCGGGTTAATTATATCAAGAACGCTTTTTATTAATTTTCTATCTGCTGAATCATCATCGACTTGCAATCTTTTTTTAAGTCTTGTCAATAGCATAAGGAAGGAGTTATGTGGTATATAATAGTAATTGCATATTTAAAAATTAATACCATCTGAAATTATATAAATAATAGACTATTTGGTGCTTTATTAACAAATATTTCAAATTATGAGGAATGTTTTCTACAGTCTATTCATTTTTTCAGTGGATTGAATTTTGCAATTATAAAAGTTAAGTTTAAACAATTTCCTTTGATTGACAATCTCGTAATTACAGAACCCAGGAAGGTAGAAACCAGTGAGGTTATTAATATTGTTTTAGCAGAAGATGATATTGACGATGTTTTTATATTCCAATTGGCGTTGAATGAACTGAAAATTGACTGTAAATTAAATCATGCTCTTAATGGGGAGAATTTACTCGCCTTATTAAAAGACCTGATACCTGATATAATTTTTCTTGATATAAATATACCTTGCAAAGATGGTTTAAGCTGCCTTAGGGAAATCAGGAAAAACAGCACTTTTGATAATGTGCCGGTTGTTTTAATATCGGGTCATAACTCTTCCAAATATATTAATGATGCTTTTTCAAACAGGGCCAATTATTATTTAATAAAGGCCAATAATCTGGGCCGGCTGGTTGAAAATTTGACGGCGATATTTTCTATTGATTGGAAAAAGGTTATGTATTATCCACCAATAAACCAGTTTGTTATTGGAAACATGGAAGGTGCTGCATAATTTAAAACTTTATCTCCCTATACAAGTATTTAAAAACCCCACACGCCATTCATCATGGCTACACCACAAGTGGTTTCAAATGAATTCACATACGTATCGGAGGTCCGGTGCCACCATTGTCCCCACATAAGCCCATTGGAGTTCCGATATTTCCACGCTTCCTCTGCATTGTAATTCATCCAGTCGGCATACGTAGTTTGTAATCCCTGGTCATGCACAAACTTACAGGCCCAGCGCGCAAAAATGGCTTTGAAACCCTGACAATCATCATTGTCATATTCATCAGGTAATAGTCCGGCAGCGTTACACATGTTGGCTTTGGTATAGTTCATTACATTTTTGCCCATCGTTACATAACCTGCCGAGGGATAATAACTGTTCAACAAATTGCAGGCGCCAATAAAAGTGCCTTGTGTGTATGTACGGGTGCCTTCTGTGATAGTGCCGGCTGCATTCATGGCCCCGGCAACAGCGCCATTGCTTCCATATAATTTATTTACCATCCAATCCTGGATCATTTTGGCCTTGGTTAAATAACCGGCATCGCCTGTAGCCTGGTACAAATACACCGCACAAATAGCCGCCGGTGCATTTACACAAACATTCTTGCTGGTTTTACCTGTTGTCCACCACAAGCCGCCACCCAGGTTGGTATCCCAGGCGCGTGCCCATACCATGTCAAAATTGTTCTTCGCCATGTCTTTCATGCCCCCGTCGTTAGTGAACTGAAAAGCACGTATACACATCAGCGCGCCCCAGATCACATCATCATTATAACTATTCGACGACCACAGCAAGCCATACGCATCGCGCATGCCGTTATACAGGTACACAAACTTGTTTTTGAGGTCGGCATCGTTGTTAATAGTATAGGCATCGATCAATGTTTCAATCGCTTCAGCCTGCCGCCAGAAATCCATGCGACTGCTGTGTGTAACATCGGAGTAATAATAAGCTTTATAGGAAGAGCCATAGGTGCCATATTGCACATAAAATGCATTGTTATAACATTGCATCGCCAGCAAAGCTTCTGCTCTTGTTGGCGGATTCACTGCTGCAACGGTTTCTTCTTTACCCGA
>JAJKIL010000323.1 GCA_021154515.1 Niastella sp.
ACCATACCGGCAATAGAAGCGGCGTTTTCCAAAGCAATACGGGTAACTTTAGTAGGATCGATTACACCAGCGCGGAGCAGGTTCTCGTATTTCTCTGTACGTGCATTGAAACCGTAATCGTTCTCACCTTCTTTTACTTTTTGTACCACGATGCTACCTTCGATACCGCAGTTGGCAACGATTTGACGAATCGGCTCTTCCAATGCTCTTTTTACAATGGCAATACCGGTGTTCTCATCTTCGTTGATACCTTTCAGTTTATTTAAACCAGCGATAGCGCGGATGTAAGCTACACCACCACCAGGCACGATGCCTTCTTCAACGGCAGCGCGGGTTGCGTGCAGGGCATCGTCAACGCGGTCTTTTTTCTCTTTCATTTCAACTTCGGTAGCAGCTCCTACGTACAGTACAGCTACACCACCGCTTAATTTAGCCAGACGCTCTTGTAATTTTTCTTTATCGTAATCTGAAGTAGTTACTTCGATCTGCGCTTTGATCTGGTTTACGCGGGCGTTGATCTCGTCTTTTTTACCTTTACCACCAACGATAGTAGTGTTGTCTTTATCGATAGTGATAGAAGCAGCCTGTCCTAAGTAAGAAAGGTCAGCACCTTCCAGTTTGTAACCTTGTTCTTCGCTGATAACGATACCTTTGGTAAGCACTGCTATATCCTGCAGCATTTCTTTACGACGATCGCCAAAGCCAGGAGCTTTAACAGCAGCCACTTTCAAAGTACCACGCAGTTTGTTCACTACGAGGGTTGCCAGTGCTTCGCCTTCCAGGTCTTCTGCAATGATCAGTAAAGGACGGCCGCTTTGAGCTACCTTTTCCAGAATGTGCAGAATATCTTTCATCGCGCTGATCTTTTTGTCATAGATCAGGATGTATGGGTTATCCAGTTCAGCGTGCATTTTTTCGCTGTTGGTAACGAAGTAAGCTGACGTGTAACCGCGGTCGAATTGCATACCTTCTACCACATCAACAGTAGTATCGGTACCTTTTGCTTCTTCTACAGTGATAACACCTTCTTTACCTACTTTAGAGAAAGCTTCGGCGATCAGTTTACCAATGTTTTCGTCGTTATTGGCAGAGATAGAAGCAACCTGTTGGATCTGTTTGCTGTTGATGCCAACAGTTTGTGACTGACCAGCCAGGTTTTCGATAACTGCTTCAACAGCTTTCTCAATACCACGTTTCAGGTCCATTGGGTTGGCGCCGGCAGCTACGTTCTTTAAACCTTCGCCGATGATAGATTGTGCCAGTACGGTAGCAGTGGTAGTTCCATCACCTGCAATGTCAGCAGTTTTAGAAGCTACTTCTTTTACCATTTGAGCACCCATATTTTCAATGGGGTCTTCCAGTTCAATTTCTTTTGCTACAGTAACACCATCTTTTGTTACAGAAGGAGCACCGAATTTTTTCTCCAGTACTACGTTACGGCCTTTGGGACCTAAAGTTACTTTTACAGCATTGGCCAGAGCATCAACACCCTTTTTCATTCTATTGCGGGCTTCGATATCGAAGAAAAGTTGTTTTGCCATATCTTGATTAATTTGAAAAAGTGAAAATGGATAAATTTGAAAATGGGAAGTCTGACTGCAGACTTCATATTAAACGATAGCTAAAATGTCGCTTTCACGCATGATGAGCAGGTCATCGCCTTCGATCTGGATCTCAGTGCCTGCATATTTACCATACAGAACAGTATCGCCAACTTTTACAGTAACCGGCTCATCTTTTTTACCAGGACCGGCTGCTACAACCGTACCACGTTGAGGCTTTTCTTTAGCAGTATCGGGGATAATGATACCACCTGCGGTCTTCTCTTCCGCTTTAGCTGGTCGAACGATTACCCTGTCGTGCAGTGGGGTAACGTTTATAGCATCTACTTTCTTAGCCATAATGTATTAATTTTTGATTTTAGATGATGTTGATATGAGGTGCCGGTTTTGGTTTTGCCTGCCAAAAAGCCGGGCGGCAAAAGTAAACGAATTTTATACCAATCCTTTACTAAGGCCATTTTTTCAGTGTTTTTGGCAAACTATGGCAGAAAAAGGAAGATACCCATCCCCTTTATTGGATTTTAATGTGCCATTTTTGCAGCACCCAATTGCTTCTAACCCAATAAATTGTCGTTGAACAGGATTTTAATATTATAATAAAGATGGTAAACACGATTTTGGGGGTACCCTGTAAATCGTTTAGCTTTGTGCCCTCAAAAACAAGTTCTTGCAAAATGATCAGCAGAAGAAACATTCGTGTGAAGGTTATGCAAACCATTTATTCTGTAGAAAGTCAGATCGCAGAATCTGGTGGCGAAGTACCTGCCAAACCAGTTGATACCGTGAAGATTTTACAGAAGCATTTTGATCAAACCCATTCGCTTTTTATTTATTTGATCCACTTTGTTACAGAAGTGGCCCGTTACGCTGAAACCGATGCCCGCAACCGCGCTTCCAAACACTTGCCTACGAAAGAAGACCTGAACGTTAATATTAAATTAGCCGGTAACGAATTACTGTGGAAGATCCTTGAACACCCTTCCTACAAACAGGCCGTTAAAGACGACAAGCCTGAAGGCTGGGTTGACCAGGACATGCTGAAAAAGATCTACCAGGAACTGGTTGAATCGGAAAAGTACCAGCAATACATTGCCGTACAGGGCAGGGATAAGAAAGACGAAAAAGAAATGCTGGAGTACATTTTTAACACCCTGCTGTTACCCAATGAAACTTTTACCAGCTACATAGAAGAGTATTTCAGCAACTGGGACGATGATGCCGATATGCTGGTAGTGCTGATGCAGAACTTCCTGAACAAACCTGCCGGCTACAACTTCCAGGAATTGCTGAGCACGGAAAAATGGCAATTTGCCAAAAACCTGTTGCAAACCACGCTGGAAAAGAAAGAACTGGCGTTGCAATATATAAAGCCTAAACTCAAGAACTGGGACCCCGACCGTATTGCCGCTCTGGATATGATACTGATGCGGATGGGCGTATGCGAATTCTTATTCTTTGAGACCATTCCCCCAAAAGTTACCATTAACGAATACATTGACCTGGCGAAGGAATACAGTACTCCGCAAAGCGGCCAGTTTGTAAATGGTATTCTGGACAATATACATAAAGACCTGGTTCGGGATAATCAAATGCACAAAGTGGCATTTACGCCCAATGGGACACAGCCACAGCAATCAGCGAATAAACCTTCCTGATTAACTTGCTTTGATTAGATTTGCAAAAATTTATCCCTTGATGAAATACTTTTTGGCCTTTATAGCTGTAGCCACCTTTATCGGCTGCGACTATGCAGATAAAACGCCTCCGGGAACCCCTGTGATCCCTAAAGAAGCGTTCGACAGTACTAAATTCACGACGATTGAATGGATAGATTCAACAAAGGATTATGGTAAGATCACTGAAGGGCAAAAGTTGGATGTTTCTTTCCGTTTCAAGAACACGGGCGATAAACCGCTGATTATCCGTACAGTTAGGCCGGGTTGTGGTTGTACAGCCGCCGAACCGCCCAAAGCACCTATAGCACCGGGCGAGGAAGGCCTTATCAAGGCTTCGTTCAACAGCCAGGGCCGCGAAGGACATAACAGCAAGGATATTTATATAGAAGCAAATACCAAAGGCACCCAGAACCATAAAGTGCATTTTGATGTTGAAGTAGAAAAAGGGAAATAATTCCCTTAGATGTTAATTTACCAATTTTAAAATTTTCAAATTCACATAACAATGACAGCAGTTATTTTATTGCAGGCTACAGGTGGCGGAGGCGGATACATGCAGTTGATTCTTTTAGTAGGCATGATCCTCGTATTCTGGTTATTTATGATCCGTCCGCAAGCTAAAAAAGCCAAACAGGCCAAATCATTCCAGGAGAATTTACAGAAAGGCGACAGAATCGTTACTATTGCCGGTATTCATGGCCGGGTAAATAAAATGAACGAAGATGGCACCATCGATATCGAAACCAGCCCAGGCAGCTATTTAAAGATTGAAAAAAGCGCAATCTCTATGGAGATGACCGCTAATGTAAATAAGCCTGCAGTTACTACGCCTGCGAAATAATTTCCGAAAGGAAATAATATAAATGAAGCAAGTCTTTTTAAAGGACTTGCTTTTTCTTTTTTATAAGCGAGGCAAACGGCAGAAGGCAGACGGCAAACATGGCTCGCCAACTTTGTAGTTAATAACTACCTTGCGCCGCCGGCAATTCTCTGCCTTCTGCCTCGCCCGCCGAAGCTTTAGCGTAGGAGGGCCCTTTGCCCTTTGCCAACTTTTTATATAACTTGCCTCCCCTATGGCATTACGAATTGGCTTAACCGGTGGTATTGGCAGTGGTAAAAGCACTGTGGCTAAAGTATTTGAGGTACTTGGCATTCCGGTATATTCTGCCGATGAAGCCGCCAGGCGACTTATGAATGAAGACGAACGGCTGCGGCAATTGATCGTTCAGCATTTTGGGCCTTCTTCTTACAAAAACAATCAGCTCGATCGCTCCTATATTGCCAGCCAGGTATTTAATGACAAAGGAAAGCTGGAGTTAATGAATTCCCTGGTGCACCCCGTTACCATTCGCGATGCGGCCGAATGGATGGCAAAACAAACCACGCCTTATGCCATAAAGGAAGCGGCCATTATTTTCGAAAGCGGCACCCAGGACCAGCATGATTATATTATCGGGGTATCGGCCCCTACTCCATTGCGTATTTTACGGGCCATGAAACGCGATGGTTCTTCCCGCGAACAGGTACTCGCCCGCATGAGCAAACAGATCCAGGAATCCATTAAAATGCGGTTATGCGATTTTGTTATCTTTAATGATGAGCTGAAGCCGGTTATTCAGCAGGTTCTTTCTTTACACGAGCAGTTGATTCAAATGAGCAAAGCAGTAAGCAGTAAGCAGTGAGAAAGGCAGCCCGCAGCGGGCAGAAAAAAGCCCCTCCACCAGCTGGCGAAAGGGCCAATTATATAAACCAGTCAACTTGTCAACTCGTTAACGTGTTAACTTTTTCAACCCTGTCAACACGATCAACCTCCTACTTGATTCCAACAACCCTTCTTCAATCACGTTAACTTATCAACGAGTTAACTCGTTAACTCGTCAACTTGCTACTACTCTTATAAGCCAGCCACGCCGTAAACCCCAACACCGCAACTCCTGCTGCTACCGCAACTATAGGAGTGATCTTGTTTACAGCCCTGGGAATATATGTAACACCCTCGGCGCCAACAACGCCCGGCTCATTGGTATAGCGCCCATTTAATGGTATAGCCAACTCCCTAAAGTTATCAGCCAGATTGTGGAGCATTTTCCGCATTTCTTCGCCTCTCATTGGCATTCCATGCCCGGTGGCAACGATCTCCGGATCCAGGGCCGACAGCGTTTTGACTGACTTTTCTGCTGCCGCCCAATCGTAGGTAAAATACTTGGGCGGACCAGTCAGTTTGCGGGTTTGCCGCATTACCGACCAAACCGACTCCTGCTGGGTGGTCACAAAGGCATCACCCGCCAGCAGCACGCGGTCGCGCCGCCGCCATAAACTGATCTGACCAGGTGAATGCCCCGGCGTATGAATATATTTCCAATCGGGTAAAAAGGGCAGACTGCCATCATCGGGCAATATCTGAAGATGTTCACTGATATTGATTGGTCCGGAGGGGAAAACCGACGAAATAGCCGAGAACAAACCACCGCCTGCCCACGGATCAGCAGGTGGATAAGCCGATATTCCCGACAAATAGGGCACCTCCATCACATGGGCGAACACCGGTACATCCCAATCGTTGGCCAGCTCCTGTGCAGCCCCCACATGATCAAAATGGCCATGGGTTAAAATAATGGCAGCGGGTTTTGAATCGGGCCAAAAAAGATATTCTGCCAGTTCTTTGATCTTTAAAGCCGACCTTTTTAACCCTGCATCTACCAACACCCACTTTTTTTCAACGGCGTTATGTATCAGGTATACGTTTACAAAGCCATCTCGCAGGCCCCATACCCCGGGTGCTACTGTAAACCAGTTGACGTCGATCACTGATTTTGCTGTTCCGCTCTTCATTGGTGTCAATTTTATTAATGGAAAGAATAGTCCTGGTAATCTCTATCCATTAATTAAAATTGTATGCCACTGGTAATAAGTTGATTGTTGTTAAACGTGAAATTTCTGAGAAATAAGAAACAGTTACAGGTTTCAGGTTGCAGGGGGGGCATCCATATAAGCCTTTGAACCCTGGAACCTCAAACATGGAAAAGCCTTCAATAGATCCACTAATTCCCAATAATATCTACATCTTTCACCTTAACCGGAAACCACACCATCATTTCCCCTTTGCCCCTGTTGGCCCAGGCGTAGTAAGGAATGGCTGTTACCGTTTTTCGGGTGGTAGATACCGTTTGTGCTTTTTCATCAACCATAATTACAGGCAGGTCGCTTTGCAGCACTTCCACCCCATTTAACAGATCTGGCTTAAAAGATGCCTGGAAGCTGGCATCGGCCGGCAACAAAATGTTAGCCGCCTTGCCATTGTTATCGGCCCATTCGGCACAATAGATCAACGGGCCGCGCTGCAGGGCCACTTTGCCCTGGTCGTCTTTTACTTTTTCATTGGCCACTACCCGGCGAACTTCCATCGGCAGGTCAACCTTCAGCACATCGCCTTTTTTCCAGGTACGTTTTATTACCGCATACCCCTTTTCAACAGTATAGTCAACCGGTTGCCCGTTTATTGAAATAGTCACCTTCGCATTTTGATTGTCATTAAACGTGTACAGGTCAGAAGGGATGGCCTGGTTGCCGGCCCAACCCGGAATGCGCACCAGCAGGCTAAAGGCATCACTCTTTTGCGGCGATACGGTAAAGGTCAGCGCTCCCTCCCAGGGATAGTTATTCTGTTGCACAATAGTCACCGGTTTGCCATGAACCTGGATGGCTGCATTACCAGACACAAACAGGTTTACATATACTGCATCGCCTTTTAATGCATACACATAGCCGGGGATGGATGGGATCAATCTGGTAAGGTTGGTGGGACAGCATGAACATTCAAACCAGCCAGAACGTGCCGGTTCCATGCTGTGGTGCGAAACATTATTCTTGATCTGCATGGCATTGGTATAGAAAAAGGATTTGCCATCGAGCCCTACTCCGCTGATGAGGCCGTTGTATAACATTTTTTCCAGCACATCCATATATTTCGATTCGCCATGCAACAGGAACATGCGGTAATTCCAATACACCCCGGCAATGGCTGCACAGGTTTCGTTATAGGCAGTGGCATTAGGCAGTTCGTAGTTATCGCCAAAGCGTTCGCCCGAAGGAACAGCGCCCAGTCCGCCCTGCACATAGATCTTTTTGGTAACCACATTCTCCCAAATGGAATCAATGGCCTGCAATAATTTTTCATCGCCCGTGAGGGCTGCTACATCGGCCACGGCCGAATACAGGTATCCGGCGCGAACGGCATGTCCTACCGCTTCCCGCTGATCCACTACCGGAATCTCGTCCTGCCAGTAGGCGCCATTCTGCCACGGGTCTTTGCTTTTAGCATCGTACTTATCGTAATGACCGCGTTCTTCAATAAAGAACTTCGCGGTTTGCAGGTATTCGGGTTTACCGGTAATACGGTACAACTTAACCAGTCCCATTTCAACGATCTCATGCCCCGGGGCCACGTGCCGCCTATCGGGACCAAACACCGAACAAACGAGATCGGCATTTTTCAGGGCTATATTCAGCAGGTTCTTTTTACCAGTAGCATAATAGTGTGCATAGGCCGCTTCGTACAAATGACCGGCATTGTAGAGTTCATGACTCAGCTCGCGTTCTCTCACCCAGCGTTCAGGTCCGGCCCACTCGTGAGGCGATGTGGGATCGATGGTGCGGGCGGTATACAGGTAACCATCAGGCTCCTGCGCTTTAGCTATTTTATCTATTAAGGAATCGATGTAGGCTTCCAGCTTTTTATCAGGGAACAGGCTTAATGAAAAGGAAGCGCCCTCAATGGTTTTGTAGATATCGGTATCATCAAATGGGTAGGTGGTGCAGAACTTACCGCTATGGGCAGCGGCCATTTCAAAGTTCTTTACCCGGCCCGTGCTTTCACAACGGGCAAAGGAAGCCGGAATGGTTACGGTGTGGTTGATCTTCATCCGGGGCAACCAGAAGTTATCGGTAAAGTGAACGGCCGTGAAATTTACCGCCTGTACGGGATAGTCTTTTTTTGGTTGGGCCAATATACTGTTGGCAGCCAGAATACCAAAGGCAAACAGGGATTGTTTTAGCATGGAAGCGTTCGTTTTTATACCACTAAATATACGGTTAAAATGAATAGGGATATGGCAATTGTCGAATAGACACTAATATTGGTTAAGAAGTTGATAAGGTTGATAAAGTTGACAGGGTTGACAAGTTAACTAGTTGACGAGCTTAAGTTGACATGTTATATTTTTATCATATAGTCCTGCTATCAGGGCTACAAAAAATAAAAACCCCAACAACGTTTCCGCTATTGGGGCTATATAACTTATTAACTTGTTAACTCGTCAACTTACTTCAATTTCGCCAAAGCTGTACTAATGCGCTTCCAGGCTTCTTCGATCTTCTCCATGCTGTTGGCAAAAGAGATCCGGATAGCCTGAGGCTCACCAAAGGCGCGGCCGGTAACGGTAGATACGTGTGCTTTGTTCAGCAGGTACATACACAGGTCATCGGCATCCTTGATCGTTTCTTCGCCATCGCTCTTTCCAAAGAAAGCGCTAACGGTTGGGAATACGTAGAAAGCACCATCAGGCTCGGGGAAAGTTAAACCGGGGATGGCTGTCATCAGTTCCATCACGCGTTTTTTACGACGCTCGAATTCCTTCGTCATTTCCATGGAAGGTTTCAGGTCGGTAGTCAGTGCGGTGATAGCAGCACGTTGGGTGATACTGTTTGTACCGCTGGTGAACTGTCCCTGTAATTTCTCACAAGCCTTGATCACATCAGGGTGAGCAGCCAGGTAACCTAACCGGTAACCGGTCATGGCAAAACCTTTACTTAAACCGTTCAGTACAATTACGCGGTCTTTCAGGTCTTCAAACTGCGCAATGCTTTCGTGTTTGCCTACGAAATTGATGTACTCATAAATTTCGTCAGACAAGATATAGCAATTAGGGAATTTGCGGAATACGCCAGCCAGGCCTTCCAGCTCAGCTTTGCTGTATACGCTACCGCTGGGGTTACAGGGCGAAGAGAAGATAAACAATCTTGTTTTATCGCTCATCGCTGCTTCCAGCTCGGCAGGCGTCAATTTGTATTTGTTCTCAATTTTGGTGGGAACCAGTTTTACCACCCCTTCGCCCAGTTTCACGATCTCGGAATAGGTAACCCAGTATGGAGTAGGGATCACTACTTCGTCGCCTTTGCTCACGGTGGCAAATACGGCATTGGCCAGGCTGTGCTTGGCGCCTGTAGAAGCAATGATATTTTCAGGCTTATATGACAAATTATTGTCGCGCTTCAGTTTGGTACAAACCGCTTCACGCAATTCAGGATAACCGGCAACAGGTGTATAGTGGCTCCAGTTTTCATCAATTGCCTTCTTGGCAGCTTCTTTAATATGCTCAGGCGTATCAAAATCTGGTTCGCCGAGACTCAGGTCAATCACATCGATACCTTTGGCGCGCAATTCACGGCCCAACTTAGCCATCTTCAATGTTTCCGGCTCGTTGAATAACTGTAAACGGGATGATAGTTGCATACTAATAACTAATAATTAGGTTGGTAGTTTTTTTGTGCCGCAAAAGTAGTTAATTTGAAATTGCAGATTTTCTAAAATTTATAATAGGGTAATTACGTTGTAAGTTCCCGAAACGGCTGAAATCCGGAAATTGGGGACAAAAACTTGTGTATTAGGCCAGAAATGCGGAAATAACCGGCATCCGGGAACCGGCAACAGGCAACAATCTCCTGAGTTTCTGACCGAAAACACTATCTTTGCCAACTCTAAAAAAATAAATCGAAACAATCCAATGAGAGCACTGGTTAGCATTTTTGCAGGTCTGTTGATACTGATCTCTTTATACCAGCTTTCCTTTACCTGGTTCGTAAACCAGCACGAAAAAGAAATGGGTAAGAAAGCAGAGGTGTATGTTAAACGGACCTATCCCCTTACTCCTCAACAGAAGTACCCCACTAACTCTGAAGCCCGCGCCTATTACAAGGATACCGTGGACAATGCACATGACGCTTATCTCGATAGCTTGCTGACTGCTACAAGAGACAAAAAAATTACCTGGTGGGGTCAAACTTACCAGAAAGCGAAAGAAAGCGAATTGTTGCTGGGTCTTGATTTGCAAGGTGGTATCAACGTAACTATGGATATAGCCCTCGACGGTCTGATCAAAGGACTGGCTAACAATCCAAAAGATCCCCAATTACTAAAGGCCATCGCTGAAGCACAAAGAAGAAAGCTCAGCAGCGATAAAAACTTTATCGATCTGTTTGCTGATGCCTACCACGAGCAAAACCCGGGCGCCAGACTGGCTCCCCTGTTTGTGAGCGCCAACAACAAACTGAGCGGAACCGCTTCTGACAACGCGGCACTGAACTACCTTCATGACCAGGCCACTGCCGGCATGAAACAAACTTTCCAGGTGCTGCGCGAACGTATCGACCAATTCGGTGTTGCCCAGCCCAACATCAACCTCGATGAAAACAAAGGTATCATCACGGTTGAACTGGCCGGCGCCAGCGATCCGGAAAGGGTTCGTAAATACCTGCAATCAACAGCCCACCTGCAATTCTGGGAAGTGTATACCCTGGAAGAGCTGTCAAACTCTGTAATGAGTGCCTCAAAAGCGCTCGACGACTACATGGCTGCTACTATTACAGATTCGAATGGCGTTGCTAAAAAAGATACTACCACCAAGAATCTGCTGGTTAGCAAAATTAAATTCATTCCA
Source organism: Niastella sp. (assembly GCA_021154515.1). Classification (GTDB taxonomy): domain Bacteria; phylum Bacteroidota; class Bacteroidia; order Chitinophagales; family Chitinophagaceae; genus Niastella. Next base: position 10,954 of record JAJKIL010000323.1, read on the forward strand.
CCTCAACAGGATCCCAATAGCGGCAAAGTAAGCTACTCTCCTTCACTGGGTGTTGCCCTTTTAGCCGATACTGCTGCGGTTAATAAATACCTGAACATTCCGGCCGTTCGCAATAGTTTCCCTGCTAACATCAGGTTCCTGTGGGGTAAACAAGATCGCGACGACGAAGGCAAACTGAGCAATTTCCTCAGATTATATGCGATCAAGACCATTCCTGGCAGAGACAAAGCCTTCCTGGAAGGCGACGCTATCGAAGATGCCCGCCAGGAGTTTGACCAGGTTACCAATGAAGTGGCTGTTGCCATGGAAATGAACCCCACCGGTGCCAGAAACTGGGCTACCCTTACCGGAAGGAATGTAGGCCACCCCATCGCCATTGTGCTGGATGACATCGTATACAGCGCTCCTAACGTAATTCAAAAGATCGAAGGCGGCCACTCCCGCGTTACCATGGGCTCTGGCGGTAAAAACCAGCAACTGGTGATCACGGAAGCCAATGACCTTGCCAACATCCTGAAAGCCGGTAAATTGGAAACACCCGCTATCATCGTTCAGGAACAAGTGG
>JAJKIL010000324.1 GCA_021154515.1 Niastella sp.
CAGAAGGATTAATTGGATTCAAAAAACAGTGAATTGTATATTCAACATTTTTTATATAAAGTAAATATAGTAATTATACTTTCCTGTGCAACTTTTTACGATGAAATGTTTTTTTTCTTAGTTGGATCTGAATTTATTCAGCGATTGCCAGTATTTATCTTTAAAAACATCATATGAGATATTGAGCTTACCATAATATTCTATAATAAGCTGGTGCAATACTTTTGATGGCTTTCGAAAGTCTTTACAGGCAAAATATACCGTTCTTTTGTTGTTGGCAGTCTCCCGGGCTATGTTCAGATAGCCTTCAAAATCTTTCAGCTCATTCATTACTTTTTCTTCAAAAACAGCCATTAACCGGAAGGTATCGTTATCGGGCAGGCCATTTCTGCCCCGGCCATCGTAGGTGATGTCAAAATGCAATATCCAGGGGTGCGATGCTTTGGCGTCCCATTCCAGCAGGGTTGAGTTTACCACCGCAATCAACGGACAGCCATTGGGCATCTGGGCTTCCAGCCCCGCGTAGTTGTCGTTCTCCGTATCGTGGCGGCGGCCATCATATTTCTCCATGAATTCCTTTTGCCGCCAGATCAGAAAGTCTTTCAGCTTTTCAATAGGGATCAGTTCCTGTTTGGTAACGGGCAAACCCTGCACGGTAAGATTGTCGATGGTGGTTACCGAATTGAGTTCGCCCAGGGTATTGTCGAGAAAAATATACGTGCCGTTGATGATGGTTGTTTCATCTTCCTTTTTATAATCCTGGTACAACACGGTGATGTCAATTTCATCGGGGTACAGGCTGCTGTCGTTTGAATAGAATGATAAATGATCTTTATCGAACACGTAACCTTCCATTTTTATCCGCACATCCGGCAGATCAAGGGCAGGCTTCAGGGCCGTGAACTTCCAGCCTGCAATGGCTGGCGCTGCCTGTATTATCTCCTCTGCAAACACGATGTTTTTTATAACGCCATCGGGGGTAATGATCAGTTCTGCGGTATGCTCGTCGTACATCCCCGCTACCAGAAACAACCCTCCTTTAAGCTCTTGTAGTTTGGGGGAGAGTTTATCAAACAGCTCCTTCTCAATGCGGGGTCCGCCGGTTTTTACAACATTGAAATATGTTTTTTCATGCTGTAAAAACCAATTCCAGAAATCGGCATAGGTATTAATGGGGGCTTCTTTTTTACTGAACAGTTTCTTTAAAAAGCTCATTTATCCTGTTTGATTTGTATATAAACTCAGGTGTTTGGTGTTTATTGTATGGGTGACGTTTACAGGTATCGAAAGCTTTTCAGAAAATCATCTTTATAATTTCTGCCAATAGGAATCTGGTGTGCACCAATGATTATTTCTTCCTCGTTAAAGCTGTCGATATTCCTGATGTTTACTATAAAACCCCGGTGAACGCGCACCAGCGCGGGATGGTTGAATTTGTCTGCAAGGTATTGCAACGATACCCGTAAGGCGATCTTTTTATTGGTGGTAACCAGCTTGATGTAATTGTTATCGCTTTCTGCAAACAACAGTTCATCGATGGAGAATTTATTGAACCGGTAATTATGTTTTACAAAAAAGTAGTTGTTGAAGAAAAGCAGGGTTTCTTTATTTACTTCTTCCTTCGTAGCATCTGTTGGTGGGGGATCGGTGGGTTTACCCGGAACGGCAAAATTATGAATGGCTATCTGGATGCTGGTATGCAGGCTGTCGTTATTGAACGGTTTTACCAGGTAGGCCGATGGGTTTACCGCTTTGGCCCGGTTCACATATTCATTTTGCGAAAACGCGGTGAGAAATATAAGCGGCACTTCCTGGATCTTTTTTAACGCGGCGGCGGTTTCAATGCCATCTTTAGCGCCCTTGATATTAATGTCCATCAACACCAGGTCGGGTTTTTGGTCGGTAAACAGGGCAATGGCATCGTCGCCGCTGGCAGCAATGCCCACTACTTCGTACCCTTCTTTTTGTAAACGCATCGAGAGGTCCAACGCTACAATGGACTCATCCTCCACGATCATGATCCTTACTTTGTCATTCATGCTTGTGTTGGTTTAACAGGAAATGTAAAAGTAAATATTGAACCGGTATCACAGGTCAATTGCATGTTGCCTTCCAGTTGCCGGGTGAGCGACAAGATGAGCTGCCGTCCAAAGGAGGTGGAATATTTCCAGGCTTTTTCGGTGAGCTCCCGGCCATTATCGCCAATGGTCAATTGCAGCTTGTTCGCCTGTTCCTGTAATGAAATATGCAAAACTGGGTCGGTTACATTTTTATACGCATACTTGAAAGCATTGGTCACCACTTCATTGAGGATGAGGCCTACAGGAATGGCAATGTCTGCTTCCAGTTCTTGTACGGCTACGTGTAGTTGCAGGTTAAAATTATGAGCTTTGTAACCGTAAGCATGCATCAGGTTCTCCGATAATTCGGCAATGAACTCCTGAATATTTACCCGGCTGGTTGTTTTTGTTTGATACAGTTTCTGGTGTATCAGGCTCATGGCTTCTATCCGGTGCTGGCCTTCCATCAGGGCTTTCTGTGCTATTGGATCATCGATCCTGGCGCTTTGCAGGTTCAACAGGCTGCTCACGATCTGCAGGTTGTTCTTCACGCGGTGGTGCAATTCTTTCATTAAATAATTCAAATGACCTTCCTGCTTTCTTATCTTTTTATTCTGCTGCCATACCCAGAACAACAGGATCAAAAAGACGGCGGAAGCCGTGAAGGAACCGAACAATAATTTTTTACGTAATCGGTTCTGCTGGTCCAGGTCTTTTATCCGGGCATCTTTTTTACCGGTTTCATACCGGGTGGCCAGTTCCTGGGTATGACCGCTGATGATCTCATCGTCGTGGATCTTTTTCAGATCATTGTATTTTTCAAGGGCGGCCGATGCTGAATCAAAATGGTTCAGACTGAATTCAAGCAATGACCGGTTTAGGTAATAGTTAATCAGGTTTTCTTTACCGGGCGATGTATGCGTTATCAGGTGCTTCATACTATCTAGGTACATAGCAGCCAGGGCGTGGTGTTTGTCGCCATGCCGCATATCCAGACTGGCAATAACGGTATAAACCAGTCCTTTTGTAACCTGCGTTACATCGGGATCGTTTAAGTAAGGTTGCATATCGGCCACCGCCTGAAATGCTTTGGGGTATTGTTTCAATCCATTGTAAGAATTGATGATCTGCATGTACGACCGAACGATGATATCTTTAAAATTGGCCTTTCGGGCAAACTCAATGGTTTTGTTATGATAAATAAGAGCGCTGTCGTATTGGTTGAAGGCATTAAAAATGTTGCCGATGTTGGAGGAGGTAGTGGCCATATCGTACAGGTTGTGCGACAGGGTAGAATACGCCAGTGCTTTTTTATACGCTTCCACCGATTCGGTAAAGCGGTTGGTATTCCTGTATACAAACCCCAGTTTCCGGGTTAAGGCGGCCAGCACATCGGGTGGTAGCTCCGTGCGTTCGCTCAGCTTTAAGCCTTTTAACGCATACTCGAGGATCATGGCGTCGTTATCTTTTATCAGGTAAGCGGCGCTTTTGGCGGCATAGGCCATTGCCCGCGACGTATCGTTCCCGCTGCTTTCAGCAATAGCTTCGGCTTCATTGCTCAATAACAGGGCAGTATCGGGGTTTTGCAGTAAAAAAATGGTGACCGCATCTGTAAGCAGCTTTACTTTTTGCACCGGGGTAACAGCCTTTTTATAAGCCAGCAGCAGGCTGTCGGTTTGTGTACGCCATTTCTGGGCCATGCAGTAAGGGGAGAGGAGTACAATGAAAATAAACAAAACCAGGCTTTTACTACGGGCGATCATAAAATAAAAATAGTATAATTTACTGGCTTACATAAAATGAGAGATTATTTATATGTGTGAGGCGGGTTGCCGGTTCCGGCGCAATTGTCGCGAAGGTGTTCCAAAAAAATGATCATGCTCAATTCAGTTACCCGTTTTAGGGCTTATAATTTTCAGACTGAATGCCTTACAGTGTCCTGAAAAAATACGTTTTAAATACTAAAAAGTACGGTTGTTAAACAGGATCGGATAGAGTATACTTTCTTTATTCTCGTTTGTACTATTCTGCATTAGTATGAAACATTATAAGGTACTTTGATAGCATGGACAAAGATAATCGCTATAATGTTGCCCGCATTTTTATAGAAAAAGGAGAGATTAAAACGATTGAACAAATCTTTGATTACATTCCCAAGTCGGTCGTAAGCCAGGAGCTAAAGACCAACAATAATCGCTTTACCCGGCTTATTGGCGATCCCCTCGAATTTAAGCTGATAGAATTATCAAAAATAGCCAGGGCCATAGGCGTTGAAACAAAAGTGCTGGTGAACCTGGCTTTGCAGGATGAGAACAAACGAACAAGATCGGGTAAAAAGACGACCCGGTAACCAATTCAGCCAGCGCGTTGACTAAATCAAATGGAAAGAAAAAAGTACGGATTGGAACATGTCTATATTCGTTGAGAACAAAAAAACTACAGAAAGGTGATTTTCTCAATTTAATCACTATTTCTATTTTATTTTGAACAATGAGTATGGATAAGCGATATGAAAGCATCAAGTTCATGATCGAAACCGGACATATAACCGAATTCAGGCAGATCTTTAATTACATGCCCAAGAGTCCGTTAGGTAAACACCTTCATACCAATAATCCACGAATAACCCGCCTTACCAAAGAAGTTGATGACCTTACCGTGCAGGAGATCGTTAGCATCAGTTCGTTTTTTGGTGTAGACTATATGAAAATAATTCACCTGGTGTTTACACAATACCTGAAAGACAGAAAGATCAAGTAAAAAATATTGGTTAGGCAACCCATAGTGTTGTTAAGGTTCTGCTTCATCCCAGAGGTTCCCGAAAACCCGGAGGGGAAAGGGCCATCCTGTTAATTCATGGGTGGCTCTTTTTTTTACCCTTCCGATTCTTCGGGAGGGGGTCTTTATTTTTATTTAACAGAAATACATTGAAATATTTCGATGTATCTATTTATATTTGCACTGGTATTAAAAATGAGGCTGGTATGGATAGTAAAAAGTTTGAAAAAATATCCCGGGCGCTGGGCGACTCGCACCGCTTGCGGATATTGGAGAAATTCAGAAAAAAATGTGATGATCCTTTGTATTGTTCAGAAATACATGATTTCCTGGACCTGGCCCAGCCATCTGTATCCCATCACTTAAAACAACTGGTAGAGGCCGATCTGCTGATCCCTGAAAAAGAGGGCCGCAACCTTAAGTACAATTTAAACCAGCAAGTACTCAACGATTACATTGCTTTCCTTACTGCTTTTAAAGGGTAAGGCAACCCTCTATTGAAGGAGATAGGGGAGGCCTTGAGGCACGAACTGAAACATAAGCTGTATATACATGCAGTGAGGGAAGCCTGTTGACTAATATATCGAAACATTTCAATAACTGAATCTATGAAGAAGTCGATCTACATTATGGCGTTGGGAGCATTTGGCATTATTACTACCGAATTTGGCATTATTGGTATTATGCCCGCTATCGCCAAACATTTTCAGGTGTCAATTGACACGGCCGGCTGGCTGTTAAGTGGTTTTGCATTGACCATTGCGCTCACGGGTCCCTTTTCTGTTTTACTAACATCAAAAATCAACCGAAAATGGATGATGTGCCTGGTGCTGTTAACTTTTGTGCTTTCCAATATTTTGTCGGCCGTATCGCCCAATTTCACGGTGTTGATGATAGCC
>JAJKIL010000325.1 GCA_021154515.1 Niastella sp.
AAGTTACATTCGTACAGTCCCAATCCGTTTAATCAAATCAACCTTGTACATGAAGAAGAAATTACTTTGAAACAATGTCAGTTAAGAATAATTTATTATTTGTTCTTTGTTTCACTGGCCTCCCTAGGCTGCGGTGATGCTGCCACAACAGGGAACAATAACGGCGCGGATTCAACCAAACGGGATAGCAGCTCCTCTGTTAAAGCTTCTGGGGAAAGGCCTGAGTATAATGAAGTAGAGGATATCAAAAATATGATCAGGGAAATGTCTCAAATATGTGAACATCCCGTATCAAAAGACACCGTTTTTATTGTGGGAAACGATTCTATTTCATTAGCCTTTAACCATAGTTGTACAGGCGATTCTTTTCTACTGCCTGCAAAGTATATTGAAACGTATAAATTGGATCACTTTATGGCGCATTCCTTAAAAAGCGACATCATAGTTAAGAAAAATGGAGTAAAGCTATTGGATAGACGAATAGAAAAGAAGGATTTTGGATCGCTGGTTGAGGGTGATCTTAAAGATTATGCCGTTCTGTTGTATCCTATTATTGAAAGGGAGAACGATACCATTTATATTGATTATAGCATTTCAGTACCACTGACAGATGTAGGAATAGGAGTGAGGGCCAGTATACAGAATAACGGCAGCATTCAGTTTGGCCGCAACTGATAACAGACGATCTGTTCCAGATAATAAACGAGTCTCCGGATTACCCAGGGACTTGTTTATTATGCCTATATTCTTCCATTTACTATTGCGTATGGATAATCCAGGTCAGCCGATTATTTAAAATATTGCTAAAGTAAAATCATTTCAATCTTCTTTTTAGATCATTTACTTCCTGTTCTTTTGCATTTACCAAATTCTGAATCAGCTCGCGTTTCTGGAGTCCTGCAAAGGAAAATTTCCGGTCAACCTGGCTACCTTTAAAGAGTATTTGCCTATTTTAACCTCATGCTCATGCATGTTTTCCAGGTTGGTAAGCGCAAGGTCCTTTTTTATTGCAGGGATTAATTTGTATTCCTGCGTCAGTTGTTGGGCATTCCTGTTGCTCATATTTATCCAAGGCGGCAGGCCAGTGCTTTTTAGCCTAGTTCAATTTTTGTTTTACTCCTTTGTCCACCTTGCTTTAACTAATTTAATATGGCGCCGTCATTAATAATATCGTAAATAGTTGTTATATCACCGGTATTGCATGGGACGATCATATGATTGTAGTTGCTAGTAAGTTATTTACACTGGCGTTACAATGTTATATAATTTTTTTTACACGCCGGTGCCGTGACTTAGTATCCCGTTTTCTGTGAATGAATAATGACAATTATTTCTAATTTAGTGAAACCAAAATAACTGATCGTATATGAAAAAATTGTACTCCATTTTCAGATCGTACCCTTTATCCTTTTCAGGTTCGAAAGATCCTCTCTTTTAATAAGTATACTTTGGCTGTAATTAAGTGCAGCTCATACATTGGCCTGAAAGCACTTTCAGTGCATGCTTATTCACGTGTATTCTATTAATTAAAATACCATTTTCATGAAGTTAATTATTTCAGCCCTCCTGGCTGCGGTACTCTGTTTGGTCAGGGTACAGGCAGTGGCCCAGGATTTTGACAGTAAAATAAACTCCATTTTTCAGAATGTCGACAAATCGCAGGTACCTACAGGTTTTCTCAGGGATTACGGATTCGAATTCCTCAATCCGGATAACTATACCGGAGGTTTGTTGCACGACAGCAATTATGTTGGTTTGCAAGACTGGCGCCTGTTGTATGCAACGCTCTTAAGCTGCCAGGTCAATACGCACGCTTCCCCTACAAGCTTAAGCGACGTGAACAACCGGATCAATACCTACAACTATGGCAACATGCCGCTGACATTTGTCAGTCTGGATTTTGATTACAACCGTTTGAAGGCCGATGCGCTCAGCTCAAATCTGATGTATGTCAGCAACGACCAGTTGTTTGATGTATCGGGCCGGCCGGCTTCTCCTTACGAAACAGCGTCGATGTTTGCCATTGCACCAACCCATCAACAGGTGCTGCAGGGGAACAACCAGATCATTTTCCGCCCTGAGCTGTTTTATTCAAACAATGGGAAAACCGTTTCTGATATCGCGTATAATATCGGAGGTGGAAGCAGCTATACTTCAATAGGCTTCAATACGGCTGCCAGTGTTACATTTAGCAATACAGGTTGGTATGTCATGAATATTCGGGTAACCTATACTGATAATACAGTCAGGTATGGGCATACTAAAGTGTTGGTGTTTAGTGATCCGGCGTATGGTCAATCCAATGCACGTTTTGGGCCTATAGGTGGCGGTACCAGGTTACCTGTTCAAACGATCACAGCAACAGAACAATACCAGGGTGTGGCAGCAACAGTTCAAATGAACATTCAATTAAGTGTGAACAACACCACCGGCGCCATTCGCCGGCCACTGATAGTTGTTGAAGGTTTCGATCCACGGAACGATTTCGGGGTCAATGATTTTACCGGTTCCCTTAATGTAGGCGCCTCAGGGTTTCCGAATACACTGAATCGCCAGTTGGATGATATTGAATCATATGATCTCATCTTTGTTAATTATGCGAATGGAACCGATTATATCCAACGGAACGCGCTGGCTGTTGAAGCGGTCATTAAATGGGTGAATGCCAATAAAACCGTTTTTAACGGGGTACGTCAGGGGAATGTGATCATCGGGCAAAGTATGGGCGGACTGGTTACCCGTTGGGCCTTGCGTGATATGGAATTGGATGGTGTAGCGCATGAAACCCGCTTATTCATCAGCCACGATGCGCCGCATTGGGGCGCCAATGTGCCGGCCTCTGCCCAATTGAGTGTACAATACCTGCATAGCTGGCATGTTATCAATTTCGGCGGCAATTTTCCTTTTATTTCCTATACGGATATGTTTCCCCGGATCAATGAATCAATGGGAATGTTTACCAGTCCGGCTGCCCGGCAAATGCTGATCAAACGATATGTGCTGAACGGGAATAGTTATAGTGAAGAAAATTCCTTGCATGATGCGTTCATGAATGAATTAAATGGGATGGGATGGCCGGTAAATTCAAGGAATATCCTTGTGAGTAACGGGGCCTGCACTGGCGCAAAGGCATTTGGAGATAATTCAAATCTCGTTACGCTGGGGGGCACCAGCGGTGATCTTTCCTGGTTGCAAATTATAGGAACAGGATTTCTTTCGTCAGTATTCGGATCATTATATTCCACTGGTGTACTTACCGGTTATGGCAATCCACAGTTTAACTCCTGGAATTTGATAATGGATTTTCCGTTGTCTTTAATAACCACCAAAAAGACGTACACGTTGGATTTCAGGCTGAATGCAGTTCCTTCCACCGGCGCCGGGGAGCTCTTCAGGGCACAGATCTATAACGATAAAAAGATCCTGTGGGTCATTAATGCCCGCAGCTATATCCTTAACAAGAGCTACAGTTCTTTTTCGGGTATGCTGCCATTAGACAATGCACCGGGCGGGCAGTTTAATATACTGGACAATGTGGATATAACTCAAATTACAGCGGGTCTTCCGGGCTTCCTGGATTTTATAAAGCCTGGGATCAATCAGTCATTTTTTTGTTTCGTACCTACGGTAAGCGCGTTGGCTTTCAATGATCCCTTATCCTATTTAACAGCCAGCTTCTGCAATAACGTTCCCTGTTTGCAAACCAGTTCTGTGGCCGATTACTTTGCACCAACTGCCAATGAAGCGCACATCCAGTTCACATCGGATAATTCCGGTTGGTTGTTGCAGCGCCAGAACCCAACGTTCACCTGTGCGAAAGTTTGCCCAACGGGATTGTCGATTACCGGTAGTACACCCGTATGTACCTCATCCATTTTTACCTTGAACAGTGTGCCTTCCGGTGCAACCGTTAACTGGACAACCGATGCACAATGGCTTGGTCTTACACCTGCCGGCGCTGCGGTAACAGTGACCAGGCCTGCCGATGGCAATGGCGAGTTTACGCTTACCGCACAGGTGAGCAATGCCTGCAACAGCGTACCTGCTATCACCTCAACAACCTATCAGGCTGGTACCCCAGGGTTATTCGGGGCGCCGAGTTTTTCGAACGCAGTGGGTGGCATGGGTTACTTCTGCTCAAGTCATTACGGCAATACGATGGAGTTGCCCGATATTCAGGGAATAACTTACAAGTACCGCATAAAAAGCTATCCATCGTTCAACGTAGTGTACACAAATCCTCAGACTTATTCAGGTGGTGTTATAACCATACCTTTCACGCCTCAGGCTGGCTGGTACATTGTTGAGATCCAGGTTATCAATCAGTGTGGAGGTCTTGATTGGGATGGTTATGAAGTGGAATATGTTGATTGTAACGAGGGTGGAAATCCGGAAGGTATGCGGGTACAGGTATCACCTAACCCTGCTTCATCAGATCTTTATTTAACGCTTGATGACAGGCGCCTTGCTCAAACAGAGAAAATTGAATGTACGCTGTATAGCATTCTTGGATCAAAGATCGCTAAACGGTGGGTGCTTTCGGCCGGACAATCACGTTACCAGTTAAATCTGGGCGGCGTACTGCCAGGACAATACGTGTTGGTATTCAATCAGGGCAATAAAAGGATCGTCAAAAAAATTATGATAAAATAAAAGTTGATAAAGGGTCATCTGTCAGCCGGCAGATGACCTCTTTTTTGTCATCAACCAGCATATGGCCATGGACAGGATCTTTTTCAACGCCCACCACCAAAATACCCGTAAAAATACGGTACTAAAAACCGTAAAATAATTGGACTGGCTCCATCTCAAAGGAATTAAATTGGGAAAGAATAATTTTGATCCCTACTTATATGAACACTATTCATAATAGCATAGAAGAACAACGCTGGGCCATGTTGGAAATGCGTACGTTACTAAATCAAGTACTAAGTACATACGGAACCAATCCGCCGGCAGAAGTTCTGCTTGCAATAGCTCAAATAGCCCAGGCTAACCGCACAAGATCCACAACTCATGTTCGTAAGCTGAACTATACAGTAGGTGTGGATGAGTTTTGCACAAAAAACAATCTTTCTCTTGACTAAGAAGCGAATAGGCCGATGGTGGCGGAAATAGCTTTTAAAAGTTTTCCGATTTCAAAAACTGCTCAAACAGATCCGCCACGTATTGCTCATTCCATTTGCCCTTATCTAATGTATTTATTTCTCCAAGAAATTGTCCGTGAGCACCTGGAATGATCGCCAGTCGGGAATGTGGAATTAAATGATGCATAGCTACTGCATGTTCCGGAGTTGGCACA
>JAJKIL010000326.1 GCA_021154515.1 Niastella sp.
ATAATCTTTCGTGACTTGTTTGGCCATCCTGCTATTGCTATGTCCATCTTCCATAGCGGCAATGGCAAAATTGGTAAGCATATAAAATTGTGGTGCGGTCATACTGTCCTGTATGGAGTTGTAGCAGCTATCGAATATATGGCTGATAGTCGTGCTGCTTTTATACCTGTATATGCCAGGATGAATTTTTTGTAAGGTATCACGAAGCAACAGGAAATCTGCTTTTAATGCGGCAACGGAAATCTTCTGAGGCAGATAAACAGTGTTTTGAGCAAAACAATTTGTTGTCAAAACATATACGCATAGAAAAGCAACTGTTTTTTTTATCAGGTACATATGCTTTTTATTACCGCTTTTATGCAGAGGATTACAATAAAAATAAATGAGAATATGTTGCAGTCTTACTTATGCTGCCGGAAAAGCCATTCAATCATAAGCGGGTCCGTATAAGCGCCGAGCCAGGAAAAGTGACCTACTTCTGGCAGCATGGTAAAGCCCGGTCGCGCGCCACCTTTCCATAGTGCCTGCAACATATTGAGTGAAAATTCCGGGTTAACAGCAGGGTCTTCTGATCCTGTAAAAATCCAGATGGGCAATTTTACGAGAGACGACGCCTTTGCCGGGTCGCCACCACCACATACAGGCACTGCTGCGGCGAAAAGATCAGGCTCGCGCTCAATAGCATCAAAGGTTCCGAAACCGCCAATTGAAAGTCCGGTAATATAGATGCGGGAAGTGTCGATTTGCCCTTCGGCCTTAAACTTTTTAATCAGGGCCAATAAAAGCGTCATTGTTTTAGTAGGACTGGGAGAAAGTGGCGCAGTGATGGCAGACCGATCGCGGCCCGGGTCTGCCCAGCTTGTGTTTGCCGGGCACTGGGGCGCGATTATGACTGCAGGATATTTCAGTAGATTTTGTTCGGTTGCAAAATTCATCACACCCCATTTCAGCTGTGCGGTATTATCAGAACCACGTTCGCCGGATCCATGGAGAAAGATCAGCAGCGGATAATGCCGCCTGGGGTTAGCATCGGGATTTAGCTGGCGATAAAAAAGAGTATCTCCCTTTCCGTTGGTATAGAATTGCGGACTGAAATTATTGTTTACCTGAGCTTTTATGTCGATTGCAGAAAGGATAGCAACTATTGCGACCACAATATGTAGTACAGCTCTTCGTGTTAACATATGATTTTTTATTTTTTCCTGTTTGATGCCTGGCAGGTACGGTGGGGAACTGAAGATAATGAAAAATGATGAATGTTGATCCTGCTATAAACAGGTCTTCCTGTTTCAATAATTTGATCATAATTTGCCGATTTTTGTAAGTGGAGGCAACAACCTTTAAGGAATTGTCGATTAAGAACGGAAACAACTAAAAAATTCATTCTATGAAGAAACTGATCATCTGGCTCGTATTGGTATTGACCATTGTACTGGTGTTTTGGCTGGGCCAACGCTCCGGCGCGCGGATAGTTAATGAGAAAACGCTTGCTAACAGCCTGATCGTTCGCGAAATTGCGGAGCTCGCCAGTCTGGAAGTACAGGGAACGGCCACCATTAAAAGAAGTAACCTCACGAACGATGGTGGCTGGGAAGATAACATGCGTAAAATGTTTGCGGAAAATACGATATGGGTAACCGTACCTTACACCGCCAAGTTTGGGGTGAATGTTAACGAACAGAACTTTAAAGTGGCGGTGGGTGAAAAAGAAGTCCTGGTGTCTTTACCTGCCACGCAACTCCTGAGCTATGAGCTGCGCCTTGACCAGATGGAAACGGCCAACAAGAAAGGCTGGTTCATGTTCTCCGACGATGAAACGTATATCGATGTACAAAAAAAGCTGTACACCACCTCCCGCCAGGAAGTTGAAAAGAACAGTACCTATCGCGAGCAAAGCAAAGACAGGATCCGCAAGATCATTGCGCAATATTACGCTCCATTTAACCTGACTGTAAAAATTAAGTTTGGGGATGAAGCACCCCAGATAGTACCCCTCAATTAAACTGTTAAAGGACTTATAGTGGCAAGGAACGATTAAGATCAAAGAGTGATAGCCAGAAAAGGGCATAAGCAGCGATTCTGACTACATTTTTAACAGGTAAGGCTAACTTTTCATGGCTGCCTTTACTGACCTTTGTACTACGGAAAACGACATCGTAGTATTAATCTTAATTTTGCCTAAGTTATGAAACCTATATCACCGCCCAGCGTTTATAAAAATATCTCTCAGTTAATGCGGGATATGAATATGCCTGAGCCAGTGCATCCTTTGATAGCATTGGTGAACTATGATATAAATCGACTCAACCCCGCTATCAGCGGGCGTAAGTTGCTGATTAACTTTTATAAGGTCTCTTTTAAGAAGGATTTTAGAGGCCAGATAAAATATGGACAGGGCTATTATGACTTTGAGGGAGGTGGCCTGGCGTTTTTAGCGCCTAATCAACTGGTAACAACGTCGGGCGAGGAGAGCTGCAATGACGGTTATGTACTTTACTTTCATCCTGACTTTATACGGAATTATCAGTTGGGAAAGAACATTCATCAGTATGGTTTCTTCTCTTATGCGGTAAGCGAAGCGTTATTCCTTTCAGACAAAGAGAAAAAAGTAATTGCAGCTTTATTTGAAAATATTGCTGCCGAGTTAGAAAATAATATCGATGCATTTAGTCAGGATGTGCTGGTTTCCCAGATCGAATTGTTGCTTAATTACAGCAACCGTTTTTACAACCGGCAATTCCTTACCCGAAAGGCTATTAATGATGACATAGTAAATGAAATGGATACTTATCTGACAGGTCGTTTTGCTGACCAGCAGGACGGAATCCCAACAGTGCTTGAAGTGGCTAAGCATCTTAACGTTTCACCAAGATATTTGACAGATATGCTCAAGTCATTAACCGGACAAAGTGCACAGCAGCATATCCATGACCGTTTAATAGAAAGAGCTAAAGAGATCTTAAGCACTACCCGGCTCAATATTTCAGAAGTTGCCTACCAACTGGGTTTTGAGCATCCGCAGTCTTTTAATAAGCTATTTAAGCGTCATACCAATCTTTCACCAAACGTTTTTAGAAAGTCCTTTAATTGACCGCTGAAGCGGAAGGTTCACCTATAATTAGTTTTCGGCGAAATTAAAGTAGCGCTACTGTAGTAGCCTGCTATAGATCTGCCTGCCTGCCACCCAATCTTTTTCTGCTATCATAATGAATTCCTGACTTAACAGGATAAAACTACAATAAAATGAAAAAACCTGAAATGATGAAGGCGATCCGGCTGCACGAGTTCGGAGGCCCTGAGGTATTACGTTACGAGGATGCGCCGCTTCCGGCGCTGAAGCTTGGAGAGGTGCTCATTCGCGTTCACGCAATTGGCATCAATCCTCCTGATTGGTATTTGCGCGACGGGTATAAAATGCTTCCGCCTGAGTGGAGGCCGTCAATGCCCTTCCCTATCATTCCCGGATCGGATGTATCCGGGGTGGTAGAAGCCGTTGCTATTGATGTGCAGGACTTTTCCGTCGGTGATGAGGTTTTCGGGATGATCCGGTTTCCAAGCTTTGGGGAGAGCGCTGCTTATGCGGAGTATGTAACTGCGCCTGCATCGGACCTGGCGCGCAAGCCAGTTGGCATCGATCACGTGCATGCTGCTGGGGTGCCAATGGCAGGTCTCACCGCATGGCAGTTCCTGATAGAACTGGGACATAATGTACAGAACCCGCTTCAACCGGACATGCATCGCCCCGTGCCCATCAATGGCAAAACGGTACTCGTTAATGGTGCAGCGGGTGGCGTTGGGCACTTCGCAGTGCAACTGGCAAAATGGAGGGGTGCGCAGGTTATTGCAGTGGCATCGGGCAAGCATGAGTCGTTCCTGCATGAGCTTGGCGCCGATGAATTCATTGATTACACAAAGCGTCCTCCTGAGGATGTGGCGCGTGAAGTTGATCTCGTTCTCGATACCCTTGGCGGCTCTACAACCGGTCGTTTTTTGCGCACGCTCAGGCAGGGCGGCGCTTTATTCCCGGTGTTCCTGGGCTTCTCCGACGCGGAAGAGGCTGCACGGCGAGGTATCACCGTCTCGATGACCCAGGTGCGTTCGAACGGCCTGCAATTGGCAGAATTGGGACGCTTGCTCGATGCCGGAACAATTCGTGTGGCAATCGACAGCACCTTCCCGCTTGCTGATGCCCGAATGGCCCACGAACGAGCCGCCCATGGGCATATACAGGGGAAAATCGTTCTCACGGTCGCGTGAGCTCCAGAATTACAATTTCAACAATGGCACAAACATGAATAGTAAAGAAATGGCAGATAAGGCTGCCCTCAAAGAACTGATTGATAGGGTTTCCATGTTGGCTGATAAGAAAGAGGTGCACGCCCAGGTGCAGTTATTCGCTGAAAATGCAACGTCGGAAACTTTTGCGGGAGGCACTTTAATTCTGGGGTTGAAAGGCCGGAAAGCCATGGAAACAGCTTTTGTGGATTTTCTTAAAAACTTTAATACTGTTTACCATTTTAATGGGCAGCAGCAGGTTACTATAAATGGCGATAACGCTACCGGTACCTCTTACTGTATGATCACATTGATCGGGATGGAGAACGGTAAAAAAATGAAAACCACCATCGGGGCTGTTTACCAGGATGAGTATGTTTATGAGAATAACCGTTGGCTGATCGCTAAAAGAACAGGTAATTTTGAATGGCAGGAAAAACAGGAAGTGGTTCAATAAATAATAGTCAATAACCCCATACCGGTTAAGCCGGGATGGGGTTTGTTTTTTTGTATGGTCATATCCGTTGAATGATCCATACTATTGCGGCCAGTGAAGCAAATATGGCGCCCGTAATACGAACAGGTGTATAGATCGTTTTTTTACTTAAAATAATCAACCAGGGCACTGTAATGGCAACTACAAAAAGCTGCATTAATTCTATGCCCATATTAAAACCAAGAATGCTTAGTGCTGTTGACCCTGCATCTAGGTGAAGATTGGTTAGAATAGAAGCAAATGCCAGTCCATGAACAAGACCAAATCCTGCCGCAATAAACATTTCTTTCCCCGGAAACAATGGACGCAGTGCATGAACTGCTGAAACCAGGATTGAAAAGGCAATCAATATTTCAATTGGTTGCGTTGGCAGTTTTACCCAGCCAATTGCTCCCAGCAATAAGGTTACAGAATGCCCGATAGTAAAGGCTGTAACAATTTTGAGCAGCCCGAATAGGCTGTTACGTGTTCCGCCAAAGCCATCCCATTTACCTTTATTTACCCGTAAGGTGGCAGGCAGTAATAAAACCAATAGAAACATAAGATGATCGGTTCCTACGGAAATATGATGCATGCCCAGTTTGACCATACTGACAAATCCGGTCCACCAATTCCCTTTTTGTAAATTCACCTGCATGGGGGGAATTATATTGTTCTGAAGGTCCCAGGTTATTGCCTGCACTTCCTCCTTATTTTGTTCCATGCCTCCATTTTCCCAGTCACTACGAACTGATACCAACGCAGCATGATTAATGACCTGGTGCATAATTACATCGTAATCCAGATAGAAATTACGGGTGTCATCACCGGTTTGCGGTAGCAGGTTTACCCATGCAGTCACTTCCTGGTAAGAAATATTGCTGTCCGGATATTTTCCATGCGACAGCGACAGCTTTTCTATTGTAATTCCCCACGGCCGGCTTTTTTGATTATAGGCATGGATATGCGCCAGCAGGTATTCACGGAGTTGAGGTTCCCATCGTTCAAGCAGCTTTTCGGGTTCTTTCGAAAGGCCAGGCTTGAAAGCTAATTCCAGCTCCGGTATCGGTATTTGAACTTCCATCATTACCTTTTTAGGACTTACATCCAAAAAAATAAGTGTGTTAGGGCTGGGATGTGCTGCCAATTGACCTGGCAGCCAAAACAGAAAAGGGAGAAACAATAGCCGCCAAATGCTCCGTGAGCGGCTATTGTTTAAAAGAGGAATATGCATCAGGTTTTTCTTATTGCTGTTATAAACCGATATAATCACGATTGTGATCCCGCATTACAGTATGGTAGTGGATCTGATTGGAGATCACTACTCCATTTTGGCAAACAAACTCAATCCAGACACTCGGCCCGTCGATACGTACGTAATCGGTATTTGTTGTGAAAAATGAACTGGCACTACCTGAAGTGCCACTTGAATTTGCAGCATAGCATACATAGGTATTGGCTAGCTCATTTTGATAAGTGGTTAAATAGCTTGCAGCCGTTGTGGGATCTACATCATTCACCCAGGCAGCAATGGCTGTCATTACTTTTGTTTGAGCGGCCGAACTCAGACTGCTGACTTTTATGCCTTGTTTAGTTGATGGGAATGTATTGGTCGTTGATCCGGGTACCATTAAGCAATCTGAAAATGTGCCTGATATTTTCGCAGAAGACAATTCCGAAGACGTACATGTAGAAAGCATATCACGCATAGCGGCCAATTCTGTAGCCAAAGGGCTTGTATACGTTGTGCCATTTACCGTGAAAGAACCATTGGGTTCAACTGCTTCATGCAATGGCGTAATACTTGTAACCACACTATTATTATAGGTAATATTTTGAGCATAGTGATGGCCGCCAAATTGCAACATCCATTTACCTGTTGTGCCTGGGGTACCTAAAAAAGCAATTACATAGTTACCTGAGCTATACCCTGAATTAGACAAACCAAGATAGTCATCGGCCGCACGAATTGTTTGAAATTCTTCATATCCTTCATTGGAAACAGTGCCTGATGCTACCTGAATAAGCGCTAATGCTGCCGCCTTTTGTGCATCGGTTAGGGCGCTAAAAAGAATACCATTCCTGCAGGAAAGCCCGCAGGGCAGATTAGACCAACGCTTGGCATTGGCAAGCGTTAATGCTATCACTACTTGTGATTGCTGTGCGGATGACAGGGTGGATAGAAAGTTATTTGCCAGGCACACAATTTTAGCTACGCCACTTAAAGACGAACAGTCGGTGGAGGCGTATGTTGAGGTTGAGGAATCTGAATCGCTCTTCTTTTTGCAGGAAATAGTTGTTGCTATTAACGATGCGGATACAATTGAGATCAATAACACCATTTGTTTTCTTTTCATACCATTGTTTTAAGTTGGGTAAATTTTGGCGCATAAGTAGCAACGATAAACAGGATTGAAATACTTTTACTATTAAAGGCTCAATAGAGATATTTACTAAGTAAAAGGTAGGTGAGATTTTCTGGGTGTTGAAAGTTGTGTCGACAGGAAGAAAAATTGTGTCGGTGAATGGCTTTAAATCGTTATTATTATGATGCAAAAGAAAGAATTATGAAGCTTCTTCTCACTTCCGCCGGCATCAGCAACACAAGCATCCACAACGCGTTGGTTGACCTCCTGGGAAAACCAGTTGCAGCGGCGAGCGCCCTGTTTGTTCCTACCGCGATATATGGCCTGCCCAATGGTGGGGACATAGCGCGAAGAGTGATCTGTGGGTCTTTAGGTGATCCCTTCTGCGAATTGGGTTGGAAATCGTTAGGATTGTTCGAGCTTACTGCATTGCTCAGCATCAAACGGGAAGTTTGGGTGCCCATACTCCAGGAGACTGACGCTTTGCTTGTTGGTGGCGGTGATTGTCAATTTCTAACGTACTGGATGCAGCGGTCCGGACTGGCAGACCTTCTTCCATCGCTGCTGAATAAGACAGTCTACGTGGGCCTGAGCGCAGGGAGCATGATTATGACCCGCTATGGTACCACCTTCGGTAACCATACGCTTCCCCCTGAAACCGATAGATCGCTGGGGCTTTTTGATTTTGCCATACATCCGCATCTGGACCATGAGATGTTTCCAAAGAATTCCCTCGCCAACCTGGAAAAACTGGCTACCACAATACCCGTGCCCTCCTATTTGATAGACGATCAAACTGCTATTAAAATATCTGACGGCGCCGTTGAAGTTGTATCTGAAGGACATTGGAAGCTGTTACAGACCGATAAAAATAAATGAGTGATGTTGGAATTATTATCCCTTCAACATCACTGACAGCTTATGTGCAGTCTCAAGGATGTAAACTCCTTCCTTTATCATTCGTTACGTGTGGCAAATGAAAAGCGATCCTTTTATAGATATTTGCAATTTATTTTTAAAACAAAAATAGCTTCATCATTGGGTACAAACCCACGATGAAGCTATTTTTGATATTTGCCAGGGCTATTACTTACAGAAATTGTATGATTTTAGTGGCCTCTTGCCGCCATTGTAAGAACTCTGATTACAATGCCTACACCAAGACCTGCCAGGGCAGCATAACAAGCTGTATTTGCCTTTGCCGGGCTTTTGCTTTTATTGACAAAAAACAAAATTGCACCAACAATGGGAAAACAGAAAGAAACGATTGTAAGGGGAAGACCCAGTTTTTCTTCTTGTGGTTCTTCAAGGAATGATTGTTCTTGTTGTTCCATTTTTTCTTTATTTTAAGATTAGGTTGCCGATAGAAGTTCCGATATTAACAACGATTGCCATTCCGCCTATGCCTGCTAAAACACCTGTTGTTACCCGGATAAAATTGTTGCTTTCCCGATGCATAAATGCCTGCGTTAAGCCGTCTATTAAAGTGGGTAACATTAATAAGCAACCTTGTAAATAACTCAGCGTAACCAGGTCAAAATTGAATACCGGGAAACTAAGATACCCCATGTATATTCCTGTACATCTTGCACAAACCGGAAACTGTTTCCCTTTCCAAAAGAAGGACCGTTCTGGTTTTCTATGACAGGTAACAAATTGAAGGTTCATTTGCAATATTGATTATATACATTTAAAACGTTGGCGTTTCCATTTTCAATGGGAATGTAAAAAGGGATACAATGAGGAACTCTATAAAATATAATCTATGTAGTGTAGGTGTAAGATTATGGTAACCTTTACAGGCAAGGGTATTCATGGTCGGGGTTTAGGGCTTTTGGTTACCTTGTAACGAAGGGTATGCACGCTTTATTGTTGGCGGTTAATATTTAATCGTTTATATGACATTAAACATGATCGCCAGCCATCTAATTCAACCTGCTTTTCTCTTCGGCATTGCTGCTGCCCCGTTGTTTGGTGCTGAATTTTTTCCCTGCGCTGAAATTGTACACCAGCGAAAGCGTCAACATCCGGGTTTGAGCCTTTTGGCTGATGGTAATGATGGATGCATTATAATAGCTGGTAGCAGTAAAGTTATTGGTGTAAAAAATGTCGCTGACTGCTGCTTTGGCGGTAAGCTTATTGTTCCATAGTTTCTTTTGCAGGCCAATGTCAACACTCGCCATACGGCCGGTAATGATATTGGCCTGTACTACATTCGGTGTGTAAAAAGCGTTCAGATTTACTCCGATGTCGTGGGGCAGACTGATCTCCTGTTCGGTTTGCAGTACAAACGATACTTTTTTGAGGTTGAATTCCGGTCCTTTAGATTGCGTGTAGGTCAGCAGCAGATTGTTGCTGGTATTCCACCAGCTTGCGATGGTAACAGGTATGGCAAAGGTACCGGTGTATACGGTATTGCTGCCGGTGTTCTTGCGCAGGATCGTCATCTGTTTCTGGTCGGGACTGCTTTCGACGAGCTGGTTGATCACATCTTTTGTTTGCGCATAGCTTATTCCGAAATAGTATTGTTTTTTCAGGGTATATCCCAACTCTATGGAGTGGGTGAATTGCGGATTCAAAAACGGGTTACCGGTTTGTACGCTGTAATTATCAATAAAGTATTTGTAAGGGTTTAGTTCAAAGTAAGAAGGTCGTTTAATTCGTTTGTTGTAGGAAAGGTTCAGTGAATGCTGCTTCTTCTTGTCCAGGTCTTTTGTTATAAATGCCGAAGGGAACAAGTTGAAGTAATGACGGTTGATGGTTGTATCCTGCGACCCGGTTAATTCACCGGAAATATCACTCTGTTCACCGCGAAGTCCCAGTTTGTATTCCACGCCGGCAGCGCTGCCACTGATATTTGTAAATCCGGCGATTATTTTTTCGCTGTACTGGTAGTTAAATCCGGGAACGGCATTGTTGTTCCACACGCCGTTTTTGTATACTTCGTAAGCGTTTTTGTTGTTAATATCGGTGATGGTGGTTTTTCCGCCAACGGTTATGCTTAAACCATGTTTTAATACTTTATTGAATTTGGCATCGGCGGTGAAGATGCGGGCGATACTGGGATATAGAAAATTGAAAGCCGTATCTGTCAAAAGGTTGTTGCGATCTGCTGTTTGACTATATGTGCCACTGCTGCTTTTGCGGTCGTTATGGGTATAGTCTGCAATAAGGGTGAATTTAGAACCCAACGAGTCGGTAGTAGCGCTATAATTCAATCCTATATTGGAGAAATTGGTTTTGCTATAGGTGGGGAATATACCCGTTGAAAAAGTATTTTTAAGGTTAGATGGATAAATGATGTCGGTAAGGGAACGGGTGCTGTCGCGGTTCCAGCCAAACTGGCCTGTATAATCAATAGCCAGGTATTGTTTGGGGCTAATGTCGTAAGTGGCGCCAAGCTTCACCGTATTGGAATTCCATACAGTGGATGAAAAAGACGTGGAGTGATACAGGCCACCATCGGTGAAAGTTCTGTCCTGGGTAATTTCTTCGAACTCTTTGTGCCAGTCATAAGTGTAGCCAGCACTGAAACCAATTTTGTTTTTCCGGTAGTTCAGGCTCAGGTAAGGCAGATAGCCAGGATATTTTCCCAGTCCTGTGTAGTAATCAGCACCCGCATAACCGCTCAGGCCACTGGTGCTGTTCTTTTTCATAACTATATTGATGATGCCGCCGCTGCCTGCTGCATCATACTCTGCAGGGGGATGCGCAATGATCTCGATAGATCTTATATCGCTTGATTTTAAGTTCGTGAGATAGTTTTTCAGATCATCGCCCTGCAGGTTAAGCATCCTGCCATTCACCATTACGCGCGTGCCCCATACGCCATTGATAGAGATGTTACCGTTATTGACAAATACACCTGGCGCCAGGCGAAACAGATCGAGCGATGATTTGCCGGTAGCAATGGCATTGTCCTGCACATTCATCACCACCCGGTCTATTCTTCGGGTAATGAATGATCTTTTGGCTGTTACTGTTACGGTGTTTAGATCATTGCTGGTGGTGTTGAGTATAAGCGTGACCGGTTCCGATGTGGTGTTTACCTGTATGGATTGCTGCAATGCTGCGTAAGCCGCATGGGTTACCCTGATGGTATAAGTACCGGCGTTTTCAAGCTGTAATAAGAACGAGCCGTTTTCGTCGGCAATTTTGCCAGCTATGGTAGTTGTGTCTTTTAATATAACAACCGAGGCAAAGGGTACGGGCTGTCCGCTTTTAGTCACTATCTTTCCCGTAACAGTTATTGATTGGGCATTTGCCAGAAGGGTAATAAACAGCCAGGTCAAACAAATGACAAAATGCTTCATGCAAGAATGTTGTAATGGTTAACGACCGCTAAAATAATTCTTTTAACTTGCCGGGCTGCTTATTCCTCCTTCCGATTAGTATCCGCGCAGATTTGACGATAGCTGTGCTATTTTAGGCCATAAGCGTGCAAAATCTGCATACTCAAAATTCAAACGCTGAGTATAATGGCAGCAATTCTAATAATGCCAAAATGAATGAATAATATGCAAACACAAGATGTATGGGGTTGAAAATATTGCTTTTATTGCTGATGAATTCTGTTTTAAGTTTATATTGCGGACAACTTAACTTATAGTTGAATAGTGAAACTTGGCGCCCAGGAGATATTGATCTTGCAGGAAAAAATGTCTTATTTGCAGGACGAAGATTCTTACAGGAAATTATTCTATCATTTTTATCCTGTTTTATTAAGCTTTTGTACTGCCATTCTCAACAATAAAGAGGATGCAGAAGAGGTTGTTTCCGAAGTGATGTTGAAGGTTTGGACAATGGGCGAAGGCCTGACCCATGTCGACAACCTAACCGTTTACCTGTTTACTGCTGCCCGCAATAAGGCCTATGATGCGCTAAGAAAGAAAAAACGCGCCATTGCTACCGTTTCCATCTCTGATACCATCCAGGAAGATATAATTGACAAAAACTCACCTGAGCATGTATACACCCGGGCCGAGCTGGAAGAATTTATTCGAAAAACAATTCGCGGATTGCCTACGCAATCGCAGCTGGTGTTCCGGCTGGTGAAAGAGCAGGGCCTGGCTTATAAACAGGTGACCGAAGTGCTTGATATTTCCCTCAATACGGCGGAAACTCATATGCGCCATGCGCTAAAAAAGATCCGCACCGCCCTGGATGCATACCTGACTGAAAAAAAATAATTTTCGGCCATTCACGGCACCCTTCTTTTTATACGTCTATCCAATTATAATATGCATCCATCTGTAGAAAATAGATTTTACGATTTACTGGGCCGTAAACTGGCCGGGGAATGTGATGCCTCGGAACTGGAAGAACTGGAGTCCCTGCTGCAGCGCCATCCGGAGTTGCAATTGTTTTATAATCAAATAGTAACGCATTCGTCTGAAATGTCAGATAGGGAAATTGACACCGCGTATGCTATTCACCAGGCGAAAATGTACCCGGCGCCTTCGCCCGCAACAACGAAGGGAGTGGTAAGATCATTAAAGTGGTCGCTGGTGGCCGCATCTGCTATTATTGTGCTGGGACTGGCGTGGCTATTGTTACATGAGAATAAGCGGGTGGCTGGCAATAAGCAAACGATAGTTGCCTCAGGCCGGGATTCAAGGTCAACCATGACCCTCCCCGATGGATCCATTGTGCGGTTGAACGCAAAAAGTAAGGTTAGTTATGGGGAAGGATTTGGCAAAACAACCCGCGAGGTATTTCTGACCGGGGAAGCATATTTTGAAGTAACCCATAATGTGAATGTTCCTTTTATTGTTCATACGGATGAGGCGGATATTAAAGTGCTGGGCACCAAATTCAATGTACGCAACTATTCAAATGAACAACGGATGGAAGCCGCGTTGCTGACAGGCAGCATTGAATTGACCTTACATGCAGATGCGCAACATAAAATTTTGTTGAAACCCTCTGACAAGATCATTGTAAAGAAAGAGCCTGAAGGCGATGCGACAATAACACCTGATGCCGGAAATAAAAAGGTTGAACTGACAAGCATAAAATTTCAGGATAGTGTTATCGTTGAAACCTCCTGGATGAACGACAAGGTGGCTTTTTATGATAAACCATTTTCAGAAATAGCAATGGACCTGGAGCGGCAGTTTGATGTAACTATTGAGTTTAAAAATAAAGGAGTAAGCGGGTATAAATACACAGGCGTTTATGACGGAGGCAGCGCGGAGGAAATTTTGAAGATCTTACAAATGATCAAGCCATTTCAATATACCATTAACAACAAACAAATTACCATTTATTAATATAACCATGCGCCTATGAGGTACCAGGCTTACTGGTAAAATAAGTGAGGAATGTCGCCACATCCCCCACTTTTAGTTTCAAACGAAATTTTAGTCTTTTAAAACCAACCAAAATTATGAAAATTAGCGATTGCTTTTTTTCTGTAAGGGCCTTTTTATGCTTACGGAAAATTAAACTGCTTATGAGACTATCCACGGTATTTGTTTTTCTGGCTTTACAGGTGTCGGCTAAAAACCATGCGCAGGAGACCATTAATCTTAAAGTGGTTAATGGAAGTATGCAGGAGATCTTCAAGAAAATTGAAGGTCAGACTAAATTCAGGTTTTTTTACAGCAGCGACGACCTGCCCGCTAACCAGCGATTTACAATTGATCTCGACAATGCGGGGATCAACCAAACACTTTCTGCGCTGTTTAATGGCACCCATTTGAACTGGAAATTGATCCCCAGTTACAAGGTGGTGATCACACTTTCCAATCAACCATTTATTGCCAGCGCAAAATATAAAAGAGTTACCGGGGTGGTGCGTGCCGAGAGTGGCTCGCCCGTTATCGGGGCTTCCATAAAGGTAAAAAATACAACCAGGGGTACCAGCACCGATAATGAAGGCCACTTTACCATTGAGGTGGCGGAAGGTGAAGTGCTTGAAATTTCCGCCATAAATTTTGACCCGGTAGAAATTACTATTGGGAATCAATCAGAGCTTTCGGTAAACTTAAAACTCAGTGACGCTGTTTTGGGCGATGTGGTAGTGGTTGGTTATGGCACCCGAAAACGCCAGGATGTTACCGGTGCGGTAGTGAAGGCTAACTTACAGGTGCAGAAGCAATCGCCCAACTCGAATGTGATGTCGGCTTTAAGAGGAACCGTTCCGGGGCTTACTGTTGGGCAAACAACCACAGCAGGCAGCGACCCCACACTGATGGTGCGCGGCCGGAACTCCATTTCCGGAACCACCGCTCCACTGATCGTACTGGACGGACTGATATACCGGGGAACGCTTACTTCCATTAATCCTGCAGACATTCTAAGCATCGACCTGTTGAAAGATGCAAGCGCCGCTGCCGTATATGGCTCCCAGGCGTCGAACGGCGTTGTGCTTATTACTACAAAAAGCGGCGCCAGCGGGCTTGACAAAATAACGGTTGATTATACCGGTTCGTATTCCATTCAGGAAATGACCAAAAAAGAAATGAAGCCCATGACCGGTGCGCAGTATATCCAAAAACTGGGCGATTGGTATTTATCTGAAAGCCGGGACCCGAACGACCCCACCAAAATGAACCCTAACTGGGATCCCAGTACTAAACTGGCCGCCGTGGAAGCCGGCAATTATAAAAACGGCTATACGGCAGACTGGTGGAAGTTACTTACCAACTCGAGCCCACGCATCCAGAATCATTCCATTGGCGTCAGCGGCAGATCAAAGAAAACCAAATTTTATTTTGGTTACGGTTATTTTGATCAAAAGAACCTGGTCCTGAATGATAATTACAGAAGACACAGCATCCGGCTGAACATTGATACAAAGGTGCTGGACTGGCTGACCATCGGTGCGCAAACGGGCGTATCTATTAACGATTACAGTGGCGTATCTCCCACCTTTTCCGATATCATGTACCTGAAGCCTTACACCCTGCCATTTGATCCTGCAACAGGCCAGATGCTCACCTATTATGCAAACACCACCACGCCAACGGCTATCGAGATCCTGAAAAGATCGCAGGATTTGGACAGGAACCTCAACTTCATTGGTAATGTATATGCCAGTGTAGACATCCCCCATGTAAAGGGACTAAATTACCGGGTGAATTTCGGGAACAATTATATTTATTATAATAGGTTTAATTACAACGCGCCTACTGTTGAAGCAACGGCCTATAAAACCTATATGACCGATTACTTTCTAACGATAGATAATATCCTGACCTATAAACGCGAGTTTGGCGTACATGGCGTAGATGTTACGTTGCTGTATGGTGCAGAAGTAAACAAGCATGATGGTTCCAGTACATCGGCCTCTGGCATTCTGAACGGCGCCTTGTCATACAACAGATTGGCTGTGGGCGATGCATCGCGGTTG
>JAJKIL010000327.1 GCA_021154515.1 Niastella sp.
AACGCGAATGGCTGCAGGATATTCAATTCTTACCTGGCATGATTGAAATGGCCATCGAGAACCTGGATGAAAAACAACTGAATACGCCTTACCGCGAAGGTGGCTGGAATGTAAAACAGGTGGTGCACCATGTGGCCGATAGCCATATGAATGCCTATATCAGGTTCAAACTGGGGTTAACGGAAAACAATCCGACCATCAAACCTTACGAGGAAGCATTATGGGCCGAACTGAACGATGTAAAAGCCGTGCCCATCAATATTTCCATCACGTTATTATATGCCTTGCATACGCGCTGGCACTCAGCCCTGCTGAACCTGCCGGCCGAAGCCTGGAACCGGACGGTATTTCATCCCGAAAGTAAAAAGGAAATGACGTTGTATTACCTGCTGGGTATGTACTCCTGGCATGGACGCCATCACGTAGCGCATATTACTTCGTTGAGAGAAAGAAAAGGATGGTGAGTTCTTTAGGTTTGTAAGTTATTAAGTTTGTTAGTTATTAGAGTTAGGAGATTCGGGGGCCGCGCCGAGGCTTTCTGCTTTCTGCCTTCTGCCCTCTGCCTTCTGCCGTTTCACGATTCACGATTGCCGACTGCCGACTAAAAATCAGAAGCATGAGAGATCTCAAATGGAAGACAATAAAATCTGAGTATTTATTTAAGGATTTGTGGTTCACAGTGCGCAAGGATACCTGTGAAAGACCCGATGGAAAACTGATTACGCCGTATTATGTGTATGAATTTCCTACCTGGGTAACGGCCGTAGCACTTACTGAAGATGGAAAGATCATCCTGGAAAGACAATACCGGCAAGGGCTGGGAGAGACCCACCTTGAAATTCCAGGTGGCTGTGTAGATGATACTGACAAAAATTATGAAGAAGCCATTGCCCGCGAACTGCTGGAAGAAACCGGTTATTCATTCACCCATTACGAATACCTGGGTAAAACCAGCGCCAACCCTTCTACCAACAACAACTGGATGCACATGTACCTGGCAACCGGTGGTAAAAAAGTAAAAGAGCAGGAGTTTGATGACAATGAAGACATCGAGATCCACCTGGTATCGATGGATGAATTAAAACAACTCCTCCGGGATAACCAGATCATTCAAAGTATGCATGTGACTGCTATCATGTATGCTTTGGCTAAGTTAGGTGAGTTGAAATTTTAAAGTATAGAAGTAGGAAGTATGAAATTTTGATATAAGACAAGGGCCAAAGCTGTTCAAAACAACTTTGGCCCTTTTTATTTGTATTCCTGGTTAACTCGTCAACTAGTTAACTGGTCAACTTTTTCCCTCATATTTCGACTTCTCCAACTACAAACACACTCCCACATACCAATATCATATCTTTCTTTTCCGCCCGGTGCATAGCTTCCTTTAAAGCAGTATTTACATCACTATACGCATGGCCGTTCAGGCCAACAGCATGTGCCCTGGCAGCCAGTTCGTTTTCGGGTAATGCACGCGGTATTTGTGCACGGGTAAAATAATAGGTCGCCTCCCTGGGTAATAAAGTCAACACTTTTTCAATTTCCTTATCCTTCACCAATCCGATCACAATATGTAAGTGCTGGTAATCGCTGAGTTCAATTTGCGCGGTGATCTGTTTAATACCATCTTCATTATGTCCCACATCGAGCACCACTACGGGATTGGCATGGATCACTTCCCACCGGCCATGTAAACCGGTCAGCTTTTTCACCTGGCGCAATGCCTGTTGAATATGCTCTTCCGTTATTTTATACCCTGCTTTTTGTAAATGATAAATTACTTCCAGCACGGTAATGCAGTTCTTGGTTTGATAATACCCCGGCAGATCGAGCTGATACGTATTACGTACATCGGTGCCGGAGGTGGCAACCTGCAGCATCAGTTGATGATGTTCATATTTCCATTCGGCCACATAGCGCTGGGTATCTGCAAAAAACAGGGGGGCATTCTTTTCGCTGGCCACCTGTTCAAAAACGGCTTTCGATTCTTCACTCCTTTCACCAATTATTACTGGTATCCCTGATTTAATAATACCTGCTTTTTCATAGGCAATAGCGTGCAGCGTATCGCCCAGCAGGTTCATATGGTCCCAGCCAATATTGGTAATAACAGAGATCTCGGGGATAACTATATTGGTGGAATCGAGCCGCCCGCCGAGTCCGGTTTCGATCACGGCGATCTCTACACCCTCCCGAACAAAATATTCGAAAGCCATGGCCACAGTGATCTCAAAGAAGGAGGGTTCTATTTCATCGATCACAGGTTGAATACGCTTTACAAAATCAACCACAAAATCCTTGTCGATCATTTCGCCATTTACGCGGAACCGTTCCCTGAAATCGCGCAGGTGCGGGGAAGTATACAAACCGGTTTTGTAACCGGCTGTTTGCAGCACTGCCGCCAGCATATGACTGGTAGACCCCTTGCCATTGGTGCCTGCAATATGAATGGATTTGAATTTTGTTTGCGGGTTACCCAGATATTCACAAAGCCGAAGGGTATTGGTAAGGTCCTTTTTATAGGCGGCTGCACCTATGCGGCTGAACATTGGCAGCCGGGTAAACAAATAGTTCGTCGCTTGCTCGTAGGTCATCGGTATAATTAGGCCGACAAAGCTAAAAGAAAAGTCCGAAAGAAATTAATAGTACATTTCTTTCGGACTTCGTATATAAAGGATTAGTAAGTACTTCGACTCCGCTCAGGATTATTATCCCCGAACTTTAAACTTAACCAGTACGGTGCCGGTTTGCTCATCGGGGCCATTGGGATTGGCGTTCAGTTTCGACCGGCGAACCAGGTCGACGGCCTTTTCTTTATAAAAACTTTCAGCAGAAGTAGACCCTCTTGGCTGATAGCTGGCACTGATCACATCCCCGTTCTGGTTCACCCTGATGTCCACTGCAATGGTTGCATCTTCATTAAACTCATCGGAGTAAGAAGGCATCCGGGTAAAAGTACGGCCCGATAAACCGCTTTTAATAGCGATCCCGGAACCACGGCCACCTCCTTTGTAATTCTTTGAATCGGGGTTGCCACCGGGTTGTCCCTGATCGCCCCGGCCACCGGCAATGCCTTCACTGCCGCCTTTTTTATAGGAGGCAGCCTCATTACCACCGGTACCACTGCCGTTTACCCCTTTAAACACCGCTTTGGGGTGGGGAACCGGGGGCGTCGGCGTTTCAACCGGCTGCGGATGTTTCACCGGTTTGCTTTTCACCACTTCCTTTTCAGGCACTTTGGTAGCTTCCGGTTTTGTAACCACCGGCTTTTTTATTTCCGGCGCTTCTGCGTCCTTATCGTCGGTCTCAATATCTTTTACGTCTTCTTTGGCTGGCTCAGCCCTGGGTGGCACATAGGCTTCCTGCTGACTGGCAGGCGCCGGTGAACCGGGCTCAAAGGGCTGATCGTTACCCATACCTATATCACTGTTTCCCAGGTTCACTTCAAGCCCTTCTTCAACAGGAGGTTCAGGTAATGGCGGCATGCCCCATTTTACAAAAAAGAAAATACACAGCATAAGGCCTACCACCAATGCGGTGTAGCTGCCAGCCTGAATATTTTTCTTTGATTCAGATTCCTGTATGTGTGTGGGTGTCATGTTCATAAATTGGTGATACTAAGTTAAGTTGAAAAGTTGACAGGTTAACAAGTTAACAGGTTGAAAAAGTTAAAAATTCAAAAGCGTTTAATCAATATAACCAGTGCACTTTAAAATTTTAACAGTCCTTTTTAATTCAATAAAAATGTGCCAGACTTTGAGAAGTGGTGCACCTAACTATTATAACTTGTTAACTCGTCAACTTGTTAACTGGTCAACTTATTTAACCCATACGTCGTAGGCAAACCGAATAATGGTAGCGCATACAACGATCAAAAAGAAGATCCTGATAAACGCATTGCCTTTTAAAATAGCCAGTCGGGCGCCAACCCATCCACCCAGGGCATTACAGGCGGCCATTGGTAAGGCAATGGCAAAAATGATCTTGCCGCTCAGTATAAAAAAGGTAATTGAACCCAGGTTAGTGGCCAGGTTTACAAACTTGGCGTGTGCACTTGCTTTTAAAAAATCAAAACCCAGCAGACCGATAAATGCCAGGATCAAAAAACTGCCTGCACCGGGCCCGATAAAACCATCATAAAACCCGATAATCAAACTGATGAGCAGGGAATAGATCACCTGTTGTTTAAAGGTATGGTCCTTTTCAAGATGATCGCCAAACTTTTTATTGGTAAAGGTGTAAATGGCAACAATGATCAACATGAACAGCAACAGCGGCTTCATGAAGCTGTTGTTTACATGGGTCAATAAGGTCGATCCGGCAAAAGCGGCGCAAAACGCCATAATAGCCATTAAACCGATCAATAACCAGTTCACCGGCACCCGGCGTACATATTGGACGGTGGCAATACTGGTGCCGCTAAACGATGGGATCTTTAGGGTTCCCAACACCGTGGCCAAAGGATATTGTGGCAATAACACTAATGCGGCGGGTGTTTGTATCAATCCACCGCCACCGGCGATAGCATCGGTGAAGCCGGCGAGAAAGGCGAATACACAAAGGAGTACTAATTCTATTGTCATGTTTAAATCGTGAAACGGCAAAGGGCAGAGGGCAAAAGGCAAAGGGAAATACAGCCTCGATGCTTCAACTTCGCTCAGACCTTTTAACCGAAACTAAAAAACTAAATAACTTACACTTAAGAACCTAAAAACTTTCAACTTTCAACTTCAAACTTTGAACTAAAAACTATCGTTTCCCCCCAAGCACTCCCATAAATTGAGTCCATGGACCAACAGCTTCGTAGTATTGTTTAGCCATAACCCGGCTTAGCTGATGGATATGCGTAAGATCGTGCACTACCCAGGCTGCCAGTAAATGACGTAAGGTTACCGTGCCGAGTAGGGGATGTATGCCTGTACGGTCAAGCGTTTCTTCCGTGATCTCCATTGTTTTTAACAGGGCCAGGTTTTCTTTTCGCAATACTTTAAACTCATCGAGCAGCTGGCTCATTGTTTTACCTTTTTTTATGGCATGATGTCCTTCCATATCAAAAGGCACAAACTCTTTGCTTCCTTCGCCCATAATAATCAGGGTACGTGGTATCCAATCGGTTTTTTCCCCAAATATTAAATGCGCCATAATATCAACGGGTGTCCAGGTATCACCGCCTTCATTACTATTGATCCATTCATCGGGCAGTCCGTATAACAGGGTCTCCAACACTTGTGGCGTTCTTTCCAGCACAGGGATCGCTTGTTGTATTTCGAATTGCATACGTTAGATTTAATTCCAAAGGTAAACTAACAAAGTTCGTTAGTTATTGAGTAATAAGTTCCTGACTTACGAAAAACTTAATAACTAAAGAACTTATGAACCAGCCCTGATAACTAACAGTCGGTCGTTTTTAAACAGACGCAATTAAGCGTACAAAAACATTTAAACTTATTTTGGGCCTTGGGCATCATGGTGCCTTTTCCGCAAAACCCTTATCCGTGGCGGGTTTTAACTTTTCACAAGGAGCTTAACCATCCTAAAAACGGCCTTGAGTTGGTTTCAGGAGGGAAAAAACCCGCTGTATGTTTGCATCATCAAAACGAAACAAACCTTAAAATATACAATTATGAAAACGGAATTGAGGAATTTTAGCAAATTAGCCATCGTAGCGCTTGCTTTAACTGTAGCATTTACTACAACCGTACTGGCTAATGGTGGAGAAAAAGAAAAACCCGCTACTACTACATTTAAGTTCATCGGAAACATAGAAAATCAACCAGTATTCGAATTAAACCTCATCAGCGTTGATGATGAGTATACCGTATCTTTCCGTGACGAGGCTGGTAATGTGCTGTATAACGCAACATTCAAAGGCGCTGTTGGTTTAACCAAAAAGTTCCTGTTGAAATCTTCAGATATCAGCGATGCAGAAGAAAACCTTAGTGTGATTATCAAATCTAAAAAGACCGGCTCATACGAAGCTTACACGATCAACAGAAAGCACACCTTTTTAGAAGAAACAGTGATCAACAAGGTTAAATAATAACGTTAGGTTCGCAGTTCAGTCAATCATCATAGAGTGTTTTATAATGAAGGCCTCCCGGTGCATCGGGAGGCCTTCTTATTTATTATCGTATATCGTTGCGCTTAATGCGCGAAATCTTCCTCGTAATTTCCCTGGATCCGTTCCATTGACGGGTTGAAGTAACCGAATTTCACATGCGGAAATTCCTCATGGATCAATTCCTGCAACTGTTTTACCCCCAGCAGGTCACCGGTTTCATAAGCGCCTATTTTGCCCATGTACCAATCGGGATCGATGTTGAAATTACGCCACTGGATCATGCTCAGGTCGGTGTCGATGATCAGTTTGCGCAAGGCTTCATATTCTTCTTCACAGTCCGTCATGCCCGGGAAAACAAAATAGTTGATGCTGGCCCAGCCATTGTAGCTGCGCATCACTTTCAAACTTTCAACAATATCTTCAAACTGGTAATTATTGGGACGGTAATACGCTTCGTAAATCTGCTTGCGCGCTGAGTTCAGGCTCACCCGGATGGAATTCAGTCCTGCTTCGCACAAGGCTTTTACAGCAGCTGGTTTGCTACCGTTTGTATTGATGTTGATGCTGCCCTTGCTGGTATGCTTACGCATTTCAATAATGCTCTCGCGAATGGTTTCCCACATCAGCAGGGGTTCGCCTTCACAACCCTGGCCAAAACTCACAATGGGGTAGGGCGCCGATTCCAGGTGCGGAACGGTGAATTCCACAATTTCTTCAGCAGTGGGTTTAAAAGTGAGCCGGTCCTGGGTAGATACAATCTCTTCTTCCTGGGGTTGAAACGAGATACAACCAATGCAATTGGCATTACAGGCAGGCGAAGACGGTATAGGACATTCCCAGCGGCCCATAAAATAGTTACGGGCGGCAGGACAATGATACGTTAAGCAACAATTATCGGCCAGGTGTTTTACCAGCCGGTTGTGGGGGTAGGCTTTCAGAAACTTTTCAACCCCTGATTCGATGGTCTCGGTGTCGAAACCAGCGCATTCCTGCCTGATATCCTGCTCAATACGCACCGCCGGCACAAAAAACTGGTCATTATACCAGCCTACTGCTGTATAGCAAAACAGGGGCAGGGTAGGCGCATCGGGCGCTGTTTCGTAAGCGGCCAGAAACAAACCGGTATGGGCGGGTGGAATAAATGCCGCCACGGCCCAGCCTTTATCACACAGACGCATTTCGCCGGTTTTTACGTCGATACCAATGCTCCGGCGACCGGGTAATTCGTACAGGGAGCCCCCATCGGGCAACAAGATCCAGTCTTCTACAGGCACCTCATAGGCGTCCCAGCCGGCCCGGCCGGTAGTATACAAGGTGGTATCCTCAAAAATGTTTCCTTTTCCGTCGGAATACAATAAATACGGAGAACTCTTCAATTCAGACATCATATCCTTTTTTCGCTAAACGCTTAACGCACAATGCAAACGCAAATACAGGATCAGCGTTCAGTTGTAAGCCCGTTCAATGGATCGTCCGGGCGAACGTTCAGCGTTAAGCCTTGTTTCAAATAATGTCTGCAAAATTCGTGAATTTGATCGAGTTCTTCGAATTGAAGATTTTTTCGGAGGTCAAAATGGTAAGATTTGTCATTGGAAGCCGCAATAGTGATGGAATCGTATTGAGCCTCAATGTGGTCGATGTTCGACCAAAAGACAAACCGGCTTTCGGGAAGGGCGGGAATGGTGATCCCGGTATGATGAATGGCCACATATTCGCTGGTGAGCATTCGTTTTTCGCACCAGAACAGGTAGCCATAGGCAGCACAGATCAACGCATGGCCAATTCCCACCACCCATTCGCTATGAATGCAGGAGTTAATACCAATACCCAGGAAAAAGATGATCTCTATGAGGCGGAAGAACAGGTTCACCAGCGGCAGATCGGCAGCTATATTTTTTCCGGCCATGACCAGGATGAAAATGTCAACCGCCATAAACACCAAACACCCCAGGAAAAGGGGACTGCTATGCGGCTGATTTAAGTGCGACAGGGCATGTACCAAAATTAACCCACCGGCGGTAAGATGCAATAAACGACCAGCGCCTTTCAGTTTTTGAAATGCTGGATGAACAACGGGTAAGGCAAGGGAGTTCATACGCAGTTATTTTTTACTTAGATGCAGGCTCTAATTAATTCCATATGAATTCTTAAAAAAATAACGGTTACTCACAGTTCAGGGCAGACGGCAGACGGCAAACGGCAGACAGCCACGACGCGGCAACCCCGAATTTAATAATTTATGAACTCAATAATATGGAACCTGAAACGCTGAACCTTTTGCCTTCTTTTCGCTGCCTACTGCGTTTTAACTCTGCCGTCTGCCTTCTGCCGTCTGCCTGTTGCCTTTGGAACA
>JAJKIL010000328.1 GCA_021154515.1 Niastella sp.
CCGCAATGTGGTCGTGAATGGGGTTCAGCTTAAGGGTAAGCTTGACAAACTGGAGTTTGATGGCAAGCAGGTGAATATTGTGGACTATAAAACCGGCGACCCGGATAAAGCAAGGGCAAAACTACAGCCGCCCAGCGAAAAAGACCCTAATGGCGGCGATTACTGGCGCCAGGCCGTCTTTTACAAAATTCTGGTCGATAACTACGAAAGCCGCGACTGGCAGGTTATCAGTACCGAATTCGACTTTATTGAGCCTGATAAAAAGAAGGTATACCGCAAGGAGAAAGTAATTATAAAACCATCTGATATTACCACCGTTTCCCAGCAAATTGTTCAGGTATGGGAAAAGATCCAGAACCGGGAGTTTTATATTGGCTGTGGCAAGGAAGACTGCCATTGGTGCAATTTTGTTAAAACCAATAAAATGGCCATCGCTTTACACGACCTTACTGCAGAGGAAGAAGAAGGGTAGCCTGCCCGCCTCCTTTACCTCGATTTAACGGATTTTGAAGCAACAATTGTCAATAAAGGGCTTAAGTTTGCGGCCTTATGAAGTATGCTTCTTTATTAAAAATAGTTCCGCCGTTCCTTTTGATCCTTGCGCTGCTTCCGAGTACCCTGGTGCAAACAGGTTGCGCCAATATTATTCCCCCTACGGGTGGTCCCCGCGACTCCCTTCCACCAAAACTGGTGAGCGTTAACCCCCGCGATTCTGCCCGGAACTTTAATGGCAAAAAGATCGTACTGGAGTTCAACGAATTCGTTCAAATTGATAATATCCAGGAAAACCTGCTGGTATCGCCTGTACCCAAAATCAATCCGATAGTTGACTCCAAATTGCGTACAGTAACCGTAACGGTTAAAGATACCCTGCAACCTAATACTACCTATACCATCGATTTTGGTAATGCTATAAAAGATGTAAACGAGGGTAATATATTGAAGAATTTTACTTACCTGTTCACTACGGGTAACAACCTCGATTCATTATCGCTTACCGGTAAAGTAATAATTGCCGAAACGGGTAAAACCGATTCTACTCTCATTGTAATGCTGCATAGAAATGGGGATGATTCGGCCGTCATAAAAGAAAAACCCCGATATGTTGCCCGGGTTGATAATAAGGGTAATTACACTTTCAAAAACCTGCCTGCCGATTCATTTTCTTTATATGCCCTGAAAGATGAAGGCGGCCAGCGCCGCTACCTCAGCAACAGCCAGCTGTTTGCGTTTGCCGATGCACGGGTAATACCCGGTCTATCTCCCAAACCAATAACCCTGTATGCTTATACAGAAAAGGATACAGCTACAGCTAAACCAAAGAGCAATAAACCGGCACCACCACAGGCGGCCAGGCCTGCAAACAGCAAAAAAACTGATAAGCCGGTTCACCTGCAGGTTGAAACCAACCTGACCAGTAATGATCTGGACCTGTTAAGCCAGCTCGAATTACGGTTTGGCACCCCACTCAAAACTTTCGATAGCACCAAATTAATACTGGCCAGCGATAAAAATGAACCACTCACCAATTATCGCTTTATCAGAGACACCAGCAATAAAAAGGTGACCATTTCTTATGCCTGGACAGAAAATACGCCCTATAAACTCATTATAGACAAAGGGTTTGCTACAGATACTGCTGACCATGACATCGGCAAAAACGACACCATCAGCTTCCGCACAAAAAAACAAAGCGATTACGGACTGATACGCTTGCGTCTTATTAACCTCGACATAAAGAAAAACCCCGTTTTACAGTTTGTTGTGGGCGACCAGGTAAAATATGCCTATCCTATGAGCGGCAAGGAGTTTAATGCCAAATTGTTTCAACCCGGTGAGTATGACCTGCGCATTTTATACGATGACAATAAAAATGGCATTTGGGACGCGGGGTCCTTCTTTGGACATCATCAACAACCCGAAAAAGTACTTCCCATCAGTCGCAAACTAACCGTTAAAGCCAACTGGGATAATATAGTCGATAT
This sequence comes from Niastella sp., assembly GCA_021154515.1. GTDB lineage: Bacteria > Bacteroidota > Bacteroidia > Chitinophagales > Chitinophagaceae > Niastella. Next base: position 1,986 of record JAJKIL010000328.1, read on the forward strand.
CACTCTTTAGAAATGAAGAGTGTCGTGAATACCACAAAAAATAAGCATGGGTACCTTTTTGTAACTCTGCATTTTATGCGTAAAAAGTGTTTCATCGAACTTAAAACCGGGAACTGGCAACTTCAAATTATCTTTGCAGTATGGAATTCTCTTCTTCTTTGTTGGAAAGTGCGGTGAGTGAATTTGCCAAATTGCCAGGTATTGGTAAAAAAACAGCCTTGCGGCTGGTTCTGCATTTATTAAAGCAGGACCCTGGTAATGTGGAAGCATTTGGTGAGGCAGTGCTTAAAATGCGCCGGGAAATAAAGTTTTGCGAACGTTGTCATAACGTGGCAGATTCTACCACCTGTGCTATCTGCGCCAATCCGTTACGCAAGCAGGAGCTTATTTGTGTGGTAGAAAATATTCGCGATGTTATTGCCATTGAAAGCACCCAACAGTTCAGTGGAGTTTACCATGTGCTGGGCGGTATTATTTCGCCCCTCGATGGTGTGGGTCCCGACCAGCTTACTATTGAACCTCTTATACAACGCATAGCTAAAGAAAAGACAGAAGAACTCATCTTTGCCCTTAATCCTAATATTCAGGGCGATACCACCATCTATTATATACAAAAAAAGCTACAGGGAACACCTGTCAGAATAACAACTATAGCCCGGGGCATTGCCTTTGGCGGCGAACTGGAATACGCCGATGAAATGACCCTTGCCCGCAGCATTACCAACCGCCTGCCGGTTGAAAAGTATGTGCAGCACTAGGCGGGTGGTTACAGCCAGTAATGGCGCTATGCATTAATACTTAGCCAATAACAACAAGTTTGCTATTAACATAACAAGCTGTAAATTTGCATCCGCATAGGCGGATTTGTTTATTGTTCGGCCTATGCATCCTGAGCAGGTTGGGATCCGATAACTGGCATCCTGATAATATTGGGCAAATGCTAAAACTGAACTAATAAACGACAAGAAACTCTCGCTAAAACAGTTTCCCAACGTTTACAAGTTCGGTTCGCTATTAAGGAGTCGCCGATAGTAACTACTATCGACATCGTTTCGCCGTCTGGCAAACACCTCACTCGTCCGGTTCTGCTCATCAACATAAAACGTTTTGAAAAATAAAGGAGGGCAGCATGAAAACAATACAACAAAGTCTGAAAGAACGGATCCTGATCATCGATGGCGCCATGGGCACCATGATCCAACGGCATAAGCTTGAAGAAGCTGATTATCGCGGCGAGCGTTTTAAAGACTGGGCAAGCGACCTAAAAGGCAATAACGACCTTCTGGTGCTTACACAACCTGACATCATTAAAGGCATTCATAAATTATACCTCGAAGCAGGGGCTGATATCATTGAAACCAATACGTTCAATGCGCAACGCATATCGCTGGCAGATTACCACATGGAACCGCTGGCCTATGAATTGAACTTCGAAGCCGCTAAAATTGCCAAACAGGCTGTACAGGAATTCTTTTCCGATCCTGCAACCGAGAAAGGTGGCCGGGAAAGGGCCTATGTAGCCGGTGCTATCGGTCCGCTTAATAAAACACTCTCTTTATCGCCCGATGTAAATAACCCTGGATACAGGGCCCTTACGTTCGATGAAGCCGTAAGTGCTTATTACGAACAGGTAAAAGGATTGGTAGATGGCGGCGTTGACCTGCTGCTGATCGAAACCATTTTCGATACGCTGAATGCCAAAGCAGCCATATACGCCATTAAAAAATATTTCGCTGATATAAATCAGAAGGAAGTTCCCATCATGATCAGTGGAACTATCACCGATGCATCGGGCCGTACCCTGAGCGGACAAACACTGGAAGCCTTCTATACATCAGTAATGCATGCCAAACCGCTTTCCATTGGGTTGAATTGTGCTTTAGGTGCTGCGGAAATGCGGCCGCATATTGAGGAGTTAAGCCAGATAGCCTCTTGCTTTACCTCAGCTTATCCCAATGCAGGTTTACCCAACGCAATGGGTGAATATGATGAACAACCTGAGCAAACTGCTCACTTCCTGGAAGAATGGGCCCGTGAAGGTTTTGTAAATATTGTGGGTGGTTGTTGCGGTACAACGCCTGACCACATTAAACATATTGCCGATCATGTTCGCAACTTTAAACCCAGGCCTTTACCGGTTTTGGAATCGGCTTTATAAGGTTAGAAATCTTTGAGGTCGCAATTTGCGACCTATTCTTAAAATATTAAAGGAATTACTGGTGCAGGAAACACCGCCTGCCCGCGAACCGATCGGTTTCAAAATTCCTAAAAGGTAAAACAGCATATGTCAGCCAACTTATCGATAAAACCATACTTGCGGCTTTCGGGTTTAGAACCTCTTGTTATTCGTCCTGAAACAAACTTTGTGAACGTAGGGGAGCGTACCAATGTGACCGGTTCTAAAAAGTTTGCCCGGCTTATCAGGGAAAACAAGTATGAAGAAGCGCTTAGCGTAGCCCGTCAACAGGTAGAAAGTGGCGCCCAGGTTTTGGATGTAAACATGGACGATGCCCTGCTGGATGGTGTAAAAGCCATGACCACCTTCCTGAACCTGTTGCAAAGTGAACCCGATATAGCCAAGATCCCCGTGATGATCGACAGTTCAAAATTCGAGATCATCGAGGCAGGCTTAAAATGCGTTCAGGGTAAATGTATCGTAAACTCTATTTCCATGAAAGAGGGAGTAGAAAAGTTCAAACGTGAAGCGAATATCTGTAAGCTGTATGGCGCCTCGGTAGTGGTTATGGCATTTGATGAAAATGGCCAGGCAGATACGCTGCAACGCCGGGTTGACATTTGTGAAAAGGCTTATAAGATCTTAACTGAAGAAGTCGGTTACGATCCCCAGGATATCATTTTCGACCCCAACATATTTGCAGTAGCAACAGGTATCGAAGAGCACAACAACTACGCCGTTGATTTTATTGAAGCCACCCGCATCATTAAACAAAAGATGCCCCTGGCCAAAATCAGTGGCGGGGTAAGTAATATCTCCTTCTCCTTCCGCGGTAACGAACCTGTACGTGAAGCCATGCACGCCGTTTTTCTGTACCATACTATTAAAGCAGGTATGGATATGGGCATTGTCAATGCCGGCCAGCTGATCGTTTATGATGAAATTGAACCACAGTTACGCGAGCTGTGTGAAGATGTGATACAGAACCGCCGTGAAGATGCTACCGATCGCCTGATCGCTTTTGCAGAAACGGTAAAAGCAAAAGACAAGAACGAAGTTAAGAACGAAGCCTGGCGCAGCAATTCAGTTGAGGAACGCCTTAAACATGCGCTCATAAACGGCATTACAGACTATATAGACCAGGATACGGAAGAAGCCAGACAGAAATACCCCAAGCCACTCGATGTTATTGAAGGGCCTCTCATGAACGGCATGAACGTGGTGGGCGACCTCTTCGGAAGTGGTAAAATGTTCCTGCCCCAGGTGGTAAAAAGTGCGCGCGTGATGAAAAAATCAGTAGCCATTCTTACTCCGTTTATTGAAGCAGAAAAGGAACAACGCCGCCTGGCGCATTTAGCAGCTGGTACACAGAATGAGGAAGGCGCCGGTGCAGCAAGAATATTACTGGCCACTGTCAAAGGCGATGTACACGATATCGGAAAGAACATTGTAGGGGTTGTATTAGGTTGTAACGGCTACGACATCATTGACCTGGGGGTTATGGTGCCTGCCGATAAAATACTCGAAACAGCACAAAAAGAAAAAGTAGATATCATTGGGTTAAGCGGCCTTATTACGCCCTCACTCGATGAAATGGTGCATGTGGCGCACGAAATGAAACGCCGCAACATGAACCAGCCCCTGCTGATTGGTGGCGCTACCACCTCCCGCATGCATACGGCCGTTAAAATAGCGCCGCAATATGAAAATGGGGTGGTGCATGTGCTGGACGCTTCCCGAAGCGTTACTGTAGCCGGCTCCTTGTTAAGCAAAGAGCAAAAACCCGACTACCTGGCAAACGTTGGCAAGGAATACCAAAAGCTGCGCGATGATTTTGCCAGCAAAAAAACCGCCAAGCAATACCTGAAATTCGAAGAAGCGCAAAAAAATAAAGTTACCATTGACTGGAACAGCTTTACCCCAATCGTTCCGCAATTCACCGGCACCCGCATATTTGATAATTACGATCTGAATGAACTGGTAGACTACATTGACTGGGGCCCGTTCTTTATTGCCTGGGAGTTACATGGTAAGTTCCCGGCTATTTTGCAGGATGAAAAAGTAGGAAAAGAAGCTACCAAACTGTTTGAGGATGCCAATGAGCTGCTTAAAACCATTATTAAAGAGAAATGGTTAACCGCCCGCGGTGTTATCGGTTTCTGGCATGCCGCCGGAGACGGTAAAGACTCTACCTTTATTTATGACGACAATGGAAAAGAATTAGCACGTCTTGAGCATTTGCGCCAACAGAATAAAAAAGCTCCAGGGCAGCCTAACTTTTCTTTAGCTGACTTTATAAAACCCACCTCCTCCAGTGGGGGGACCTCCGATTACATGGGTGCTTTTGCAGTAACAATTCACGGCATAGAGTCCCACATAAAAAAGTTTGTAGAAAATCACGATGATTACAACAAAATCATGTTACAGGTGTTAGCTGATAGGCTTGCCGAAGCCTTTGCTGAATTGTTACATGAAAAAGTGCGTAAGGATTTCTGGGGTTATGCAAAAGAGGAGCATTTTAGCAATGAAGAGTTGATAAAAGAATCCTATTCAGGTATCAGGCCAGCGCCAGGTTATCCTGCCTGTCCCGATCACACTGAAAAATATAAATTATTCAATTTACTGGGTGGTGAGCAGGCTACGCAAATTACATTGACAGAATCGCTGGCTATGTATCCTGCCTCTTCCATTTGCGGCTGGTATTTTGGCCATCCACAAAGCCAGTATTTTGGTTTAGGAAAGATCCAGAAGGACCAGGTTGTTGATTATGCCGGCCGTAAAAATATGCAGGTTGAAGATGTGGAACGCTGGCTGCGCCCAGTTTTGGAGTATGATGTGTAATAATTTGTAGGGCTTAATTCACAATATTAAAACAAGCAAATTCGTTTGGGCAACGTTCCCTTGAAAATGCCTTTAATTGTAGCGTAATGAGAAATTTCCGTAGTAGTGCTATTGTGGCAATAGCCTCCCTGATCGTGCCTTTTATTGCAGCAGCTCAATCAAAGTATCCGTCCCACAAAGGAGAATTCTATTTTTCCTGGGGTTATAATAAGGAATGGTATACCCAAAGCAACCTGCACATAGTACAACCTGAACTTAATAGTAACTACACCTTTAAGGGTGTTCGTGCTCATGACCATCCAGGATGGAATGAGGGGCTTTTAAACAGGGCCCTGACTATTCCGCAGTACAATTACCGTCTTGGTTATTTCATAAAAGATGACCTCGGTTTTGAAATCAACTTCGATCATACCAAGTATATTATAGATCGCCAGGAAGCGCATCGTACAGGAAAAAAAGACGGTAAACCTATTGATGAAAGAGTAAACTGGGCTGAAGAGAATGGATTCTATTATTTCCTGAACAATGGCGCCAACTTTTTACTGTTCAATGTTGTAAAACGCTGGCATTTATACGAGAAAACAAATGGAAACCTTAGGGTAGATATGTTAGGCAAAGCCGGAATTGGTCCTGTGCTCCCACACGTTGATAACAGCCTGGACGGCTTCCAAAACCACCCTGATTTTCAATTCGGCGGCTGGAATGTAGGTGTGGAACAAGCGGTTAGAGCAACCTTCTACAAATATGTTTACCTTGAATTTGCTCACAAAATAGATTACGCCCGGTATTCACACCTGAATATTTACAGAGGTGAAGCGCACCAGGCATTCGGTACCTATGAGCTTATTTTAAACCTGGGTGTTAATATACCACCCAGAAAGAAAAAATAATTACCAATAATTAATATAAGTTAAAAGGGGCAAAGCGGATATTCTGCTTTGCCCCTTTTAACTTACTTACATTTCTGTTACCGTTTTTCAAACAACCACCAGAAACGTTTGCG
>JAJKIL010000329.1 GCA_021154515.1 Niastella sp.
AGCACCGGAACAGCATTATTTTTAAAGAACAACTGGAAGCTTTAAAGAATAAATACATCAACCGGCTGGCCATTCATTTTTTGCTGAGCCGCGAACAAACAGACGCGGTTATTTATTCAGGTCGCATTACTGAAGAGAAGTTATCCTTATTGAGTGAGAAGCTCATCGATGTGCAAGGCATGGATGACATCTTTATTTGCGGCCCCGAACAAATGATCTTTACGGCGAAGGGCTGGCTGGAACAACAGGGCATCGATAAGAAGAAAATTCACTTTGAACTGTTCACCACACCGGGGGAGAAGACCGAAGGCAGAAGGCAGCCGGCAGAAGGCAGAAATGAAGAAAGCACTAGTGAAAAAAGCAAGGTTACGGTGAAATTGGATGGAATTTCATTTGATTTTGACCTGCCTTACGATGGCGAAACTGTTCTGGAAGCTGCCTTACAACAGGGCGCCGATCTGCCCTTCTCCTGCAAAGGCGGCGTTTGCAGCACCTGTAAGGCCAAGTTATTGGAAGGCAAGGTTGATATGGACACGAACTACGCCCTGGAACAGGAAGAAGTAAACGCCGGTTATATCCTTACCTGCCAAAGCCACCCCCGCAGTGAAAGAATAGTCATTGATTTCGATGTTAAATAGGCAAAAAATTATCAACATCCCCAGCCAGCTGGCAAAATTGTCAATTTCCGTAGCTCCCCAACCTTATCTTCGCGGGCTCAAAAACAGGTTATGACCGGAATTGATAGTGTACAGCTGGAACAGGTGATCGTTCATAAAGTGGGTAACCCCTCCCGGGGCGAAGACTTAAAACTTTCTATTAACCCTCTCACCCTGAACGACGAAATGGTAAGGGGCCTGCTTACCAAATATTTCCTGGGACCCTTTAATGAAAATGAGTCTTATCATTTTACCCACCTCAGCGACGTAAATATGAACGAGGTGTATACTTTCGTTCGTAAGATCTTCGAGGATAGGGAAAGCTTTACCGAGCAATCTGTTTTACTGGCGCAATTCCTGTACAGCAAATCAACTCACGTTAAGGTAAAAGAGGGCGAGTTGTATGTAGTAAAGTTCGACAATGTACCTTATGAGGGCGATTTCATCAGAGCAGTTGGGATCTTCAAATCAGAAACCAAAGAAACCTTTCTGAAAGTATTTCAACATGGTCCAAGTTGGGAAGTGATACAGGAAGAAGGCGTAAACATCAACAAACTCGATAAAGGCTGCCTGATCTTTCATACCAACACCAACGAAGGATTTAAGGTATGCGTGGTTGATGCTACCAATAAACAAAACGATGCGCAATACTGGGTTACCGACTTTTTACAGGTAACACCCTATGCTGATGACTATCACAATACCGATAAATACCTCAGTCTTTGCAAGAGCTTTATCACCAACGAGTATCCCGAGAAATTCGATGTTTCTAAAAGCGACCAGATAGATATGCTGAACCGCTCTATGGAATATTTTAAAACTAAAGAGAATTTCAGTATCGATGAGTTTACCAATGAAGTGATCCATCACCAGGAAGTGGTTGATACTTTCATGGACTATAAAAAGAACTTTGAATCGGCCCGCAATTTTGAGATCCAGGATGAGTTTGCCATTCACGTGTCGGCAGTAAAACAACAACAGCGCGCTTTTAAAACCGTACTAAAGCTCGATAAGAACTTTCACATCTATATTCATGGCCGCCGCGATCTGATAGAGAAAGGAGTTGATGAAATGAGCGGGAAGAAATACTATAAACTTTTCTTTGATGAAGAGAGTTAATGCAAGTTTATTAGTTATTTCAACGCTTTAAAAAATCGTTCTACATCCAACACCTCTGCAGGTGTTAGTATTTCGTTATTATCATATTTAGCTTTCAAAAAAACCACCCGTTTGTGCTCGGGGTATTTTGCCAGGATGGCCTCCATCAGCTGACCAACCCGTTCGTCTTTCTCATACATGGGCTTGGGTGGGGGCGGCGCTGATTTATACCGGGTAGGCCGTTTCAGGATCATCGCTTCCAGCGTGGCCAGTTTGGCTACCGGAATCGATTTTACCTTCTGCGATTTGTTATATATTCCTTCCAGTTGTTTCTTACTTAACCCACCGCGCTCCTGGTATTGCTGATACAGGCTTTGCACAAATGTTGAATGCGGTTGTGCAATAAGCAAAGCTTCCAGTACATCCTTCACCACATCTACATCTATTTTCTTCCGGTTCATATTATTCTGTTTCCTTATTTCTTTTCAGGTAGGGGTTGCCGTTTTTTGCCCCCACGCAATCGATTGCTTCCCTGCAAAGGTAATCTGTATTATGATGTAATCATTAAATGCAGGCCCAGTGCAGGTTTTTGCGGCTATAAAGTCCTGAAATATCGCAAACTTTTGCAACATACAAAGTAAATTCGATCACACCTGCTAAAATAACCTACCATGAAACATTTACTAACTGTTTATCTGGCCTGTATGCTATGCATGGCGGGCAAGGCCCAACATGCACCAAAACGGGAATTCAGGGGCGCCTGGATAGCCACCTACACCAATATCGACTGGCCCAATCGCTCCCAAACTCCTGCCCAACAACGGGCCGCTTTACTCACCATCCTCGATCACCACAAAGCTACGGGTATAACCGCCCTGTTTATCCAGGTTCGCAGCCAGTGTGATGCCCTATATGCCAGCGGCATCGAACCCTGGTCTGCCGACCTTACCGGTACCCAGGGCAAAGCTCCCGACCAGCTCTGGGATCCTATGCAATTCGCCATTGAAGAATGCCATAAACGCGGCATTGAATTTCATGCCTGGTTAAATCCATACCGCTCTGCCGGTAACTCAAACAGCATTCCCAACTTTGCCGCCAACCACGTTACCAAAACGCATCCCGAGTGGCAGCTAAGCCAGGGCACCCTGCGCATTCTTAATCCCGGCCTACCAGCAGTTCGTGATTATGTTACCAGCGTTATCACAGATATTGTACACCGTTATGATGTGGATGGCATTCATTTCGATGACTATTTTTATCCTTCCCCACCGGCAGCAGGTACAGCGCCCTTCAACGATGACTCTTCTTATAATGCCGATCCCCGCGGCTTTACCGTGCGCGCCGACTGGCGCCGGGACAATGTAAACCTATTGATCGAACGGGTGTACGACAGCATTAAAACCATAAAACCCTGGGTAAAGTTCGGCGTATCGCCTTCAGGCATTTATCGCAACAGCACCAATCCCGATATCGGTTCCGCCACCAGTGGTCTGGAGCATTATACTTCTTTATATGCCGATACGCGCAAATGGTTACAAAAGGGCTGGCTCGATTATCTGTGTCCCCAGGTATATTGGTACATCGGGCAACCCGGCGCCAATTATGGCGTGGTTGTTCCCTGGTGGAATAACAATGCCTACGGCCGTCATATTTACATCGGGCTGGCTGGTTATAAAGTAAATGACCCCGCCCAGGGCGTTAACTGGGCCAACCCCTCCATGATCCCGAATGAAGTAAGATTGAACCGCTCGCTACCCAATATTTATGGTGAAGCAGTTTATAACACCAATAGTTTGCGCAGCACTACCAAACTGGGCTTTCGTGACTCACTGCGCTTGTTTTTCTATAACAAACCTGCCTTACTGCCCAGCATGCCATGGCGCGATAGTATTGCGCCCGATAAACCCATTAATGTAACCGCGGTAAAATATGGCAACGATTCTGTTGGGCTACACTGGACCAAACCCCTTGCCAGCGATGAGTTGAACAAGGCCTGGCAATTTGTGATCTATCGTTCTACCAACCCGGTGGTTGATACCAGCCTGGCAGAAAATATGCTGTACATTACCACCGACGACACAACCGCCTTTACCGACACCTCATTTACCCCGGATAGCACTTATTATTACGTGGTTACTACCACGGACAGGTTTCATAATGAAAGCGGCGCCTCCAACACCGTTTCCACGCTGCCGCCTGCTATTGCCTGTCCGGCCGATACTATGCTGGTGCTGAATTCAACCTGCGCGGTAACATTGCCCGATTTCACTTCGCAGGTAACTGTACAGGCATCATCGCCCGTTACCATTATACAAACACCAGTAGCAGGAAGTATAATTAATGGCCAGCAGGATACCCTGATCACTATTATTGCAACAGATCTTGCGGGCAATGCCGACACCTGTTCTTTCCATGTAAGAACGGTTGACCACGAAGCGCCATTGATCACCAGCATCACGGCTACACCCGCCACTTTATGGCCGCCGAATCATACCATGCGCGATGTTACCATCGACTATACACTTACCGATAATTGCGGTCCTGTTACAGCTTCATTAACTGTTACCAGCAATGAGCCAGCCGCTAATTATTTTGAACCTGACTTTGTGGTGGTGGATGCGCATCATGTGAGATTGCGTGCCGAGAAGTCGCATCTCACTAAAGACAGGATCTATACCATTGCTATCACTGCTACGGATAGCGCGGGAAATACAAGCGCCGGTTCCACCACAGTTACCGTGTCGAACCTGCCTGGTGAGGATGATGGTATCTTAACAGTGAAGGCATTCCCGAATCCTTCTCCTGGCCAGTTCATCATTATTACGCTGAGTACCTCACCCAAACCGCTCAGCATTTCTGTAACTGATAATTCGGGTAAACTGATTGAAGCAAGGAGTGGATTGCCGGCCACCGGCTTATTCTTCCTGGGCGACAGTTATGTAGCGGGTATTTATTATTTACAGGTAAAACAAGGGAATAGTAAACAAACTATTAAGCTCGTAAAGCTATAATTTAAAAGGGTGGTCCTTATGTGGTCCACCCTTTTTTTTAATTTATACCAGCGCTACTTCCTCTACCTTCTCTTTCAACTCTTTTATGGTCATATTATACAGTACGCTGTGGCGGTTTTGTACACGCTGTACCAGGTGTACGTGGGCTATAAAGTTTTGAACGATGGCAATTTTATCACTGGGCGTTACCACCAACAACTGCAGGTGCAATTGTTTACACAGCTCCATCAGGTAGGTAGCTTTTTCTTCATCCTGGTTACTGAAGCTTTCATCCACCGCAATAAAGCGGAGGCTCCGGCTGTTCTTCCCTTCACGCGTAATACCAAACTGGTAGGCAATAGCGCTACACAAAATGGTATACGTTAACTGTGCTTTTTCACCACCCGATAACTGTCCCATCTGGCGATAGGTTTTCTTTATCTCATCGGTATTGCGGAATTTCTCATCGGCCCAGAATTCAAACCAGTTACGCACATCCATTACCTTGTTGCGGTAGCTTTCATTTTTATCCAGCTCATCAATCAACGGTTGTACTTTCTGCGTAAAGTGTTTCGACTTTTCTTCAAAACTGCTTTGTTGCCAGTTGGCGGCTTGCGGCAATGCATCGAGCAAACGGCCTCTGAATTCTTTTATATCCGTTCCGGAAGGCACAGGTCTTTTTCCTAATTGAATATAGGTATCGGGCAGGCGGTTGAAGTTAATACCGCCCAACGATTGATTCAACCGGGTTACACTGTTATTGATATCGCGCTCCCATCTTTCCATTTCTTCATTCAGTCCACCGATCTTGTACGTAATGGTATCGTTGATGAAGCTTTCAAAATCGCGTTTGTATTTGGGCAGGTTCTCATGCACCAGTTTGGCCAGCCAGTCGATGTACTCATTGGCATAGGCCGCATCTTCGGGCAGGTGTTGAACATCGCCATCCCACTCGGGGGAGAATTTACTCTTTAATTCGGTAGAAGGGTTCTTGATGCGGTTGATACATTTGTTCAGTTGCGTTTCCTCCTTGTGCAGCTCGTCCCTTTGCTTTTCATGCAAACGCGTTTGCTTTGCCTTCAGCCCTTCGTACACTTCATCGATGTTCTGCAGGGCAATATCCGATAGCAAGGCAGCCTGTTGCTGCTGAAATTGTAACAATCCGTCTTTATCGCCTTCACTGATATACTGTAACAATGGTTGCAAAGCCTCCTGTTGTTCATTGTATTGTTGAATGCGGTC
>JAJKIL010000330.1 GCA_021154515.1 Niastella sp.
CGCAGCAATACCGATTCTATCATTCTGAAGATCAGCAATGCCGTAAAAGAAGAGAACCGGTTCTGCCGTTTTGGGGTGTCACCCTTTGCCATCTGGCGCAACCGCAGCCAGGACCCGGAAGGCAGTGAAACCGCCGCATTGACGAATTATGGTGAGCTGTATGCCGACATCCTGCTTTGGTTAAAGAACGGCTGGATCGACTATGTAGCTCCCCAGTTGTATTTTGAATTTGGCCACCCCCGCGCAGATTATGCAGTACTGCTCGACTGGTGGGCTAAACACTCATATGGCAGACACTGTTACATTGGATTAGGCATTTTTAAGGCTGGAACCAACCCTGCCTGGCGCGATAAGACCCAGATTCCACGCCAGATTGCAGCTATGCGCAAATACCCTGAAATTCAGGGCGCTATTTATTTCAGCACTCAGTCGTTTGTAAAAAATCCGTTGGGCTGGAACGATAGTCTGCGCTATAATTATTATAAAGAACCGGCAATGATACCGCCCATGCCGTGGATCGATTCGGCCAGGCCTGCAAATCCCGAAGTGTTGTCGATAAAACCGGTTGATACCACGCTGCGGATAGAAGTGGTAAGAACGGCTTCAGAAAAAAAGACGATAAAATGTTATCGCCTGTACGCCTGCTATAACGAGGAATACAATAACAACAATTTCTATAATTCCCAATTGATAGGCTGTCGTTTCGATTCGTCCGATAGCTGCATCTTTTACGCCCCCTTGCGCAACGATAAAAAGTTTGTGCGGTTCTATGTAACCTGTCTGGATGATGAGAATAATGAAAGCAAACCTTACCCCAACTGGCCCATAAAGCTCGAAGCGGTGAAGGTGGATAGGCTGGGCTGGACCTTGAGTAGAGAATCGAATACAGCGGCGAAGTAGGTGGTTGGTTGACAAAGTTGACGGAGTTGATAAGGTTGACAAGTTAACAAGTTGAAGGAGTTATTGAGTTGCTTTTGATGATTATAAGTGCCTGGTTGCCAGTTACAGGTTTCAGTTTCCAGGGTTTGAAATATTTTGAGGCTCCTTTTTAAAAAAAGGGGCCTTTTTTATTGCCTGATCCTGAGGCCCCTGAGCGGAGTGGAAGGGTCGAAAGATCTGAGTAAGGCGTCGGGCGTAGTTTAGATGCCAGATCCCCGAAAAACCACCACCTACCGCCTGGCAACCTATACCACCAATTCCCCCTACCTTCACCTCTATCAACCATGTCAACTCTATCAACTTTTTCAACCAACCCACCTATATCAACTAATAACCACCTTACTACCACTTGTTAACTTGCAACTGGATGATCCACAATCTACAAAGTGGGACAATCCACATTCCCCCTAAATCTCTACCTTTGCCCTCACCACAATAAATAATAACATTAAACAAAATTCGATATGCCTGGCTTTGAACTTTTTGGCGCCGATGAACGCAAACATGTAAACGATGTAATGGAAACCGGTATCCTGATGCGATTTGGTTTTGATGGTGCCCGTAAAGGGATCTGGAAAGCAAAGGAACTGGAAGCTGCGATCAGCAAAAAATTTGGTTGTCAGTATACTCACCTCGTATCCAGCGGTACCACCGCCCTTACAACAGTAATGAGCGCGTTGGGAATTGGGTATGGCGATGAAGTGATTATGCCCACCTTTACATTCGTGGCCAGTTTTGAGTGCATTATCAGTGTAGGCGCTGTTCCCGTGCTGGTGGATGTAGACGATACCCTTACCATGAATCCCGATGCCGTTCGCAAGGCCATTACGCCCAAAACAAAATGCGTGATGCCTGTGCATATGTGCGGCGCCTCGGCCGATATGGATGCCCTGAAACAGATCTGTAAAGAACATAATCTGTTGTTGCTCGAAGATGCCTGCCAAAGCTTTGGCGCTACTTATAAAGGAAAATACCTGGGAACCATCGGCGATGCCGGTACCTTTTCCTTCGATTTTGTAAAAACCGTAACCTGCGGCGAAGGCGGTGCCATCGTAACCAACCGCGAAGATGTTTACATCGGCAGCGATGGGTTCAGCGATCATGGTCACGACCACAAAGGAGTTGACCGTGGCGCCGATCTGCATCCTTTTTTGGGTTATAATTTCCGCATTTCTGAATTACATGCCGCAGTTGGGTTGGCGCAATTCAACCGGTTAGATGAGTTTGTGACCAAACAACGCGCCGGTCATGCACAATTGAAAGCGGTGCTGGCCCAGGTGCCCGAGATCAGTTTCCGCCGCCTGCCCGATGAAGCCGGTGACAGCTGCACTTTCTTAAGCTGGTTCCTGCCAACAACCGAGTTAACACAAGCAGTTGTAGAAGAAATGAAAGCCCAGAATATCTGGGGTGGTAATTTCTACTGGTTCGATCACAACTGGCATTACATCCGCAAATGGGAGCACCTGAAAAAAGGCGTTACCCTCAATGCGCTGCATCCCGAGTATAAAGCAGCCATTCTGGCCCAGGCCAATAAAGATTTCCCGGCCAGTGATGCGGTAATGAGCCGTGGTATCACCACCCAGATCGCGCTGATGCCTACAGAACAGCAATGGAAAGAAAAAGGAGAAAAAATTGTAAGTGCAGTTAAAAAAGTACTGGCTGCACAAAAGATATCGGCCTGATAATAATTTTAAAATTAGGCTTGCGTTTAGAAGGTGATTGCCTCACGGTGATCACCTTCTAAACTTTACAAAACCGGCGTAATCAGAAAATGAAAAGAACCGTTATCACTATAAAAACAAGCATCTCCCTTTGCCTGGTTGTATTAATAGTATTGGCCAGTTGTAAAAGTCAGGATTCCACTTCCGATGGGGTCAACAATGTGAGCGATTCTGTCCGAAAAGCACAGGATCACGTAGACAGCCTCAGAAAGACCCACTATTTGAATAACGACCTCTCCATTATTTTCCTGGACGCCACTTCCTGGATCATGAAAACCCAAATGGCTATGACCAGGGCTGAAATAGCGGGCAATAAAAAACAAATGGTCGATAGCCTGGTCATTAACAGCACCACAGGCGATACCTTATGTTTAACCTTGCGCAGAATGTATGAAGCAGGCGCTGTATTTGCCACAAGCTATGCCGAAAAAGACCAGTACCGGGCCATGCGCGAGCCAGACAGTTCTAAGTTATGGCTACAGAAATACTTCAAAGGAAATACGCCTACGCAGGCACTTACTACATTGCAGAAGTTTCAGAATGATGCTACGGTGATTAATAAGATAGTGAGGAGGTAGTTGACCAGTTGATCAGTTGACGAGTTAACAAGTTAACAGGTTGACGAAGGATTTTAGTGAAGAAAAATTTGACTAGGGTGGACAGTAATAACTGATAGTTTCCAGGTGAGATCTGAGTTTTTGCGGTCATTAGCCTTGTCGCGAGCCCTTTCACGTTTCACGTTTGCCGTTTCACGATTTGCCTCACTTCCCCTCCAGCCTATTCACATAATCTAAAGACCCCAATCGAAACCTAAGCGGAACTTTAGTGGCTTTCTCAAACAATAACTCCTTTTTGCAAAAAAAGCCAAACTGTTGGGTGTAACAGTTGTTACTTATAGTATTAACCACCGTTGGGGCCTGAAATACAGGCGGAACGGCCATTTTGGGGCGGCTTAGCCCATGAAAATCAATTGTTAGTAACTTTTTCGGCAAATTATACATAGAAATAGGCGCCACCCTGGCGGGAGAAAATAACACCCTGTCCAATGTTATATTTACCTGATTTTGAGCCGAAATTGTCCCTGCCTGAAAACAAAAAGCCGCAAACGCAATAATTTTATAAAATCGTTTCACAACGTTGATTACATTTGTCTGTAAATTTACGGCCTGATTTTTGTGGTTGCCGCGAATTTTTGTTAAATTTTCAAGCGACTAATCGAAATAAAATATTGACGCACATGGCATTGAGTCAAAGTTTACAGCAAAAGCTATTACAAAAACTTTCTCCACAGCAGATTCAGCTGATGAAACTGCTGCAGGTGCCTACGGCTAATCTGGAAGAACGGATCAAGGAAGAGCTGGAAGAAAATCCCGCTTTGGAAGTGTCTGAAGAATCTCATGACGAATATGATACCGAGACGAAAGATGAATTCGACAGCAGCGATGAAGAGGATTTTGATGTAGATGGCAGTGAGGATGAATATGGTAATATCGACATTAGCGAATACGTAGGCGACGAAGATGGAGAAATAGCTGATTACAAATTGCGGGATGATAACTATCCCGAAATGGATGAAAAGAAAGTTGTTCCATATAAAATAGAAACGTCTTTTCATGAACACCTGCTGGGTCAGTTGGGCATGATGAAGATGACTGACAATGAACGCAGGATCGCGGAACAAATAGTAGGCAGTATTGACGATGATGGATACCTGCGCCGTGAAACGGCCGCCATTGTCGACGACCTCGCTTTCCGCCAGAATATTGAAACCAACGAACAGGAAGTAGAGAAGGTGATCAAAATGGTTCAGCAATTTGACCCCGCCGGTGTAGCCGCACGCGATCTGCAGGAATGTTTGTTATTGCAATTATATCGGCAACAACGGCTGGGCAAGAACGTAGATAGAGCCATCGACGTGCTCACCGATTATTTCGATGAGTTTACCAAAAAGCACTACGATAAAATTCAGCGTGGATTGAACCTCGATGATGTTGGGTTGAAAGATGTGATAAACCAGATCATCAGGCTTACCCCCAAGCCCGGCGGTAATCATTACGACATCAACAAGGCCGAAAGCTATGTAGTGCCCGACTTCTTTGTATATAATAACGGCGGCAAGCTGGAACTTACCTTAAACTCCAAGAACGCACCCGACTTGCGTATCAGCGAAGGCTATCGCGATATGCTGCGGGAATACGATAAAGGGAGTAAGAAAGATAAGCGGCAAAAAGAAGCCGTGCTGTTCATAAAACAAAAGATAGATGCGGCCAAGTGGTTCATAGATGCCATTAAACAACGCCAGCATACGCTGAGCAGTGTAATGGAAACCATTATGACCTATCAACGGGAGTTTTTCTTCACTGGTGATGAAACTACCATGAAGCCTATGATCCTGAAAGATATTGCCGAACGCACGGGCCTCGATATCTCCACGGTGAGCCGGGTAGCCAACAGCAAATTTGTACAAACAGAGTTTGGTACTTACCGGTTGAAATTCTTCTTTAGTGAATCGCTCAGTACCGATAGCGGGGAAGAAGTATCTACCCGGGAGGTAAAAAAGATCCTCAGCGATCTCATAGAAGGAGAAAGCAAAAAGAAACCGTTGAGCGACGAAAAACTCACTGAGCTATTGCAGGAAAAAGGTTATAATATTGCACGCCGAACCGTTGCCAAGTACCGCGAACAATTGAACATTCCGGTGGCCCGGTTACGGAAAGAACTGTAATAGCAAACTTTTTATGTCAACAACACCGGTTACTGCTGTACCTCCACAACAACCAGCGCCCATCAGGGTATTGGCGCATTTGTTTTCCTATATTTTTCATCCGTTGTTTATACCCGCGTATGTAACCGCTTATTTGTTGTTTGTTGATCCCTATTCGTTTGCCGGGGTCAACTATAAATACAAATTGTTCCGGCTTATTTCCGTTTTTTTTAATACAGCCCTCATTCCGGGGTTTGCCGTGTTTTTAATGTGGCGGTTGAAGCTGATACAATCCATGCAATTGCGCACGCAGAAAGAAAGAATAATTCCCTATGCCGCGGCCATGATCTTTTACTTCTGGGCCTGGTACGTTTTCCATAACCAGAAAGATAATCCGCAGGCGTTTCTTGATTTTCTATTGGGGTCCTTTTTAGGAGTTTGTGCCGCCTGGTTTTTGAATATTATTGCGAAAGTGAGTATGCATGCCATTGGCGTGGGTGGACTGGCGACTTTCTTCTTATTGCAGGCATTTAATCAACAGGATGTTACCGGCGTTTATTTCTCTCTTGCGTTATTTATTGCCGGAATAGTTTGCACCTCCCGCCTGATAGTTTCAGATCATTCACAGAAAGAAATTTACATGGGCTTTGTAGCCGGCGCCTTATGCCAGTTACTCGCCGTATGGTTACAATAAAAGAGAAAGGCTCCCTGATTTATGGGGAGCCTTTCTCTTTTATTGTTAAAATAACTATCCATTCAATACTTTAGACTTGGTGATATAACTTTTGGTAGGATGATAAATAAATAAGCAGGTGCCATCCTTGATTTTTTCAATCACTTCTTCGGTTTCATCTGCAGGAAGCGCAGGGCAGCCATAACTACGGCCATTCATGGCGGCGCGGCTTAAATAATCTTCACCAACGTAGTAGGAGCCGTGAATGACGATGTTCCGTTTGTCGGCTTTGTCGTTGATATTTTTTTCCAGCCCTTCAATTTTTAAAGACAGGCCATGGCTACCATAATAAGTATTGCTGGTTACATAAAATCCAAGACTGCTTTTGTGCGAGTCGGGATTATTGGAGAATGACTTTGCAAATTCGCCACCTGAATTGCGGCCATGCGCTACAAAGGTATTGATCAGCACTTTCTTTTCGGCCATATCTATTACATAGAATCTTTTCTGGCGCGACGACTGACTGAAGTCGCAGATGGAAAGCACTTCATTCTTCACGATCTTTCCTTTTTCCACCAGGTATTTATACCCCTTCAGTGCATATTCAAAGGCAGGCATTGAAAGGCCGTAGCTTTTCAGGTCCATTACATTATACAGGTCCAGGGCTTCTTCAGCCAGTTTTTGAGCTTTCGATTTTTTAACAACCGCCTTAAGAGATGCATAAACAGGAACGGGATTGGTTGAATTTACCGTAACTGGTTCCTTCGTTTCTTCTACGGCGCCCGATTTCACTGCCGGCGATACTGCCAAAAAGCACAACAACACACCCATTGACATTTTCTTATATGTCCGCTTCATAGGAATTTAAACTTCTAAAAGGATTAACAACTATTGTTTCACACGAATTACGCCATTTAA
>JAJKIL010000331.1 GCA_021154515.1 Niastella sp.
GCCGACCGCGGGTTCAGCACCCGGTTTGAAGGCGACCTGGATATGCGAATGGACCAACGCCAGGAACGCACCGCTTTTGAAGTGGTGAACACCTACACCGAACAGCAATTGCACAAATTGTTTGAACAGTATGGCGAGGTCACCAATTCAAAAACACTGGCCAAAACCATTGTTCAGGTTCGAAAAACCGTTTCGCTTAAAACCATCTCTAACTTTAAGCAGGCGCTTCATTCCGTAGTAAAAGGAAATCCTAATAAGTACTTTGCCCAGGTATTTCAGGCTTTGCGCATTGAAGTGAATGATGAACTAGGCGCGTTGAAAGACATGCTGCAACAGGTTCCCCCCCTTTTAAAACCCGCCGGACGTGTAGCAATTATAACGTTTCACTCACTGGAAGACCGGATAGTAAAGAACTTCTTTCGCAAAGGGAATTTTGAAGATGAAGAGGTGGAAACCGATGCGTTTGGCTGGGCAACAACCACACCACCACTCAAAGCAGTAACAAAAAAGCCAATCGTTCCTACTGATGCAGAAATGAAGAGAAACCCCAGAGCACGGAGTGCCAGATTAAGGGTAGCTGAGAAGGTAGAGGAAGGAGAATAGTTGATAGTGTTGACAAGTTAACAAGTTAAAAAGGAAGATCGGAATTGAAGAAGAAGTAGAAGGAATGTAGGCATTGGAAATTCAACTGGTGTAGGTCTTGGTGCATTAAAACAATCACCATTGACCATTCACCACTCACCGACAGAGTTCTTGTTCTCATTATAAAGGGTATTAGAAATTGCAATTATTTTAATTACGCCTCGTGAATTAAGCTTTCATTAGCGGTTAGACGGATAGCACCTGTCTGACCGCTATTTGATTAAAAAATGAGTGAAGAAAAAGAAATATCGCGTAGAAGAAGACAACGGAAGCGGTTGTTTGGGTACAGGTGGATAGTGAAGAATTTGCCTTACTTCCTCTTCCTGGCAGTGCTGGCCATTGTGTACATCGCGAACGGGCACTATGCCGATAACACCGTACGCAACATCAACAAAGTGAACCATGAACTGAAGGAATTCCAATACGAATACAATTATTTGAAAGGCCAGGTGATGTTCCGCAGCAAACAAAGTGAAATGGCGAAGGCTGTAGAACCATTGGGGTTGAAAGAGTTGAGAGTGCCACCAGCCATGTTGGTTGATTCGACAGGAGAGAATGAAAAATGAAGAATAAAATTGGAAGTTAAAAAGGACATATTATGGCGGGTGTACGTGGCCTTTCTGGGCATCGTGGTATTCAGTTTGTTAATACTGGGCCGCGCAGTGTACATTCAGCAGGTGCAAGGGGCGTACTGGCGTGAACAGGCAAAAGAACAACAACAGAAATTTGTAGAGATAGATGCACAACGCGGTACCATTTACAGTGAAGACGGCCGCATGCTTAGTACCTCTACACCATATTTCGATATCTATATTGACTTTGCAGCAGAAGGGTTGCGTGATAAAAATGGAAAACGGTTCGAAGATAATCTGGATTCACTATCATACGGACTGTCACAGCTGTTTCCAGAAAAAAGCAAAGCGAGCTGGCGTCGTGAATTAAAAACCGGTTACCAGAGGAAGAACCGGTATTATTTGTTAAAAAAGAATCTGACATTTCAGGAATATAAACAGTTACGTAGTTTGCCATTAGTGCGCGAAGGAAAAAACAAAAGCGGTTTCATTGCGGATGTAAAAGATAAAAGATTGAACCCGTTTGGCCTGCTGGCAAACAGAACCATCGGGTTATCACGCGAATACATGGATAGTGGCGGCGTAATGCGTAGTATGAATGTGGGTTTGGAAAAAACATACGACGATCAACTGCGCGGTGAAAGTGGAAAACGTTTGATGAGAAAAATTGCCGCCGGCGTATTTGCTCCCGTAGATGGCTCGGAAATTGAACCACAGAACGGAAAAGATATCATCACCACCCTGGATGTAAACATTCAGGACATTGCGGAAAATGCTTTAGAGAATGTACTGGTTGCAAATGAATGTGAATATGGCACTTGTGTAGTAATGGAAGTGGCAACCGGAAAAATAAAGGCGATTGCTAACCTGAGCCGGAGAGACGATGGCAGTTATTGGGAAAACTTTAATTACGCCATTCAGGCATCGGAGCCAGGTTCAACATTTAAACTGGCAACCATGTTGTCGCTGCTCGAAGATCAATTAATAACTTTGCAGCAACACATCGATCTCGAAGGCGGAAGCTGGAATGTGAACGGAAGAACGGTATACGATACAGAAGATCATGGAACAGACGCCACCGTAAAACACGCATTTGAACTGAGCTCGAATGTGGGCATGGCGAAACTGGCAATGACCTACTACGGAAAAAATCCGACCCGGTTTGTAAATCACATTAAGAAACTGCGATTCGATCAACAAACAGGTATTGACCTGATGGGTGAATCAAGACCTGTAGTAAAAACGCCCAAATCAAAAACATGGAGCTCGACATCGTTACCATGGATGAGTTTTGGGTACGAAGTGCTGGTGAGCCCATTGCAAACATTGATGTTATATAATGCAGTAGCGAATGATGGCAAAATGATGAAGCCTTACCTGGTAAATGCAGTATTGGAAAATGGGGCGAAGGTGAAGGAAAATCAGCCGGAAGTGTTGGAGGAAGCTATTTGCAGCAACAAAACATTAAAGCTCTTAAAAGAATGCCTGGAAGGTGTTTGTACTGATGGTACCGCCGCCGAATTGATGAGAGGTGCGCCTTATAAAGCAGCCTGCAAAACCGGAACCGCTTTAATGGCCAACGGTCCCAACGGATACGCCGATAAAATTTATCAGTCATCGTTCGCAGGTTATTTTCCGGCCAACAATCCGCAATACAGTTGTATTGTAGTGATCAGGAATAAACCACATGCACCGGTTTATTATGGCGCTAAAATAGCCGGACCGGTATTTAAAGAGATCGCTGATAAATTGTATGCACAACATGCAGACCAGAACATAAGACAGATAGCATTGAAAAAAGACAGCAGCAATTATCAATACGCCGGTGCAACAGAAGATATAAAAGCGGTGATGGAAAAGCTGAAGATGAAATATCGCGATTCGGCAAAAGCAGATGAATGGTCACGGCTGGCAGTGGCGAACGATCAATCGGTGTTGAACAAAAGAACGGTGACCAATAATATAATGCCCGATATGAAGGGAATGGGTTTAAAAGATGCCCTGTTCCTGTTGGAGAACAGAAAATTGAAAGTAGCGTTCCATGGCCGGGGAAAAGTAATAAGTCAAAGTATAGAGCCGGGGACCTATGTAAACAGTCATCAAACAGTAATGCTGGAATTGAATTAATAAAATCGATAACGTGACACTGCAGGATATATTATATAAAGTAAGCATTCGCTCGGTACAGGGTAATACCGGTATACCCGTGCGTGACCTGCAGCTGGATTCACGAAAGGTAAGCGAGGGATCGATCTTTATTGCAGTGAAGGGATCCGCAACAGATGGTCATCAGTATATCGATCAGGTGATAATGCAGGGTGCAACAGGTATTATCTGCGAAACCATGCCGGCTGAATTGAAAGAGGGGGTAACCTATGTGCAGGTAGAGAACAGTGGGGCGGCAGCCGGTTATATGGCGCATAACTTTTACGGGCAGCCATCCGAAAAGATCCAGCTCGTAGGCGTAACCGGCACCAACGGTAAAACCACCATTGCTACCTTATTATTCAAGCTCTTTACATCATTGGGGTATAAGTGTGGATTGTTAAGCACGGTTCAAAACCATATAGGGAATGAAGTGGTGCCAGCCACCCATACCACGCCGGATGCCATCTCGCTGAATGCATTGCTGCAACAAATGGTGAACAGCGGCTGCTCCCATGTATTCATGGAAACCAGCTCACACGCCATTCATCAGCATCGCATCAGCGGGTTAAAGTATGCAGGCGGTTTGTTCAGTAACATCACCCACGATCACCTGGATTATCATAAAACATTTGATGAATACATCCGGGTAAAGAAATCGTTCTTCGACTTGCTGCCTTCCGACGCATTTGCGATCTCAAATGCCGACGATAAACGCGGTCAGGTGATGCTGCAAAACACCCATGCGCACAAATACCTGTACAGTTTGCGCACGATGGCCGAGTTCAAAGGAAAAATTCTGGAGAACAGGCTCACCGGTTTGGTAATGACCATTAACGAGCAGGAAGTACATTTCCGCCTCATAGGTGAGTTCAATGCCTACAACCTGCTGGCAGTATACGGCGCCGCCGTTTGTTTGGGTGAAGATAAACAGGAAGTATTGCGGTGTTTGAGTGAGATCACCGGGGCAGAAGGCCGCTTTGACTATATCATTTCGCCCAATCAGCATATAATCGGGATTGTAGATTATGCCCACACGCCCGATGCCTTGCTGAATGTGTTACAAACAATAAAAAAATTGCGCGAAGGGAACGAGCAGATCATCACGGTAGTAGGATGTGGTGGCGATCGCGACAAAACCAAACGGCCGGTGATGGCAGAAGTGACCTGCGAACACAGCGATAAAGTAGTGTTCACCAGTGATAACCCACGCAGCGAAGATCCGATGCAGATCCTGGCTGATATGGAAACCGGGTTGAACACCGCAGCAAAAAGAAAATATGTATCAGTGGTTGATCGCAAGGAAGCCATTAAACTGGCGGTGAGCATGGCAAAACCAGGTGATATAGTGTTGATAGCAGGCAAGGGCCACGAAAAATACCAGGAGATAAAAGGAGTAAAACATCCTTTCGACGATAAGCAGGTGATGCGGGAAATGTTTGAGCTGTATGAAAAATAGCGAGGACGAAGGCGTTCACCTAAAAATACCAATATGCTGTACCATTTAATTAATTGGTTAAAGGAATTGGGGGTTAAGATACCGGGAAATGCACTGTTCCAGTTCATTACATCCCGGGTATTACTGGCGGTTATTTTCTCGCTGGTGATATCAGCGGTGTTTGGAAAAAAGTTCATCAACTACCTGCGTAAAAAGCAGGTGGGCGAAACAGTGCGCGATCTGGGGCTGGCGGGTGAGCAACAAAAAAAGGGAACGCCAACAATGGGTGGTTTCATCATCATCACCGCCATTCTGGTACCCACCCTGTTACTGGCCGATCTGAGTAAAGCATATATCCGGCTCATGCTTTTTGCAACCTTATGGTTGGGCCTGATAGGATTTATAGATGATTACCTGAAACTGCGCGCCAAAAAGCTGGCGCAGCAACAAGGTATAGCATATAAAAAAGGCGATAAAGACGGGTTGGCCGGTTGGTTTAAGATCCTTGGTCAGGTAGTGCTGGGTTTTGTAGTAGCCATGACGCTGTTGTTTAATAACAATACAAAAGCATGGCGCGAGTTCACGGGTGATAATTTACCCGCCGATACAAGTACGGTGAAGATCCACCGGGTGCCCATCGATAACCGGGAGAGAGTATTTGTGGAAGCGAATGAACCCATTACCACCATTCCGTTTGTAAAAACACACGAGTTCAACTATTCAAAGTTGTTACCAGCCGGGTTACGCTCATTAACATGGGTATTGTATGTGATCGTTGTGATCTTTATTGTAACCGCTGTATCGAACGGCGCCAATATAACAGATGGGATCGATGGGTTGGCGACAGGGACGAGCGCCATCATCGGGGCGTGTTTGGGCATCTTTGCGTATGCCAGTGGGAACATCAGGTTTGCAGAATATCTGAACATCATGTATATCCCCAACCTGGGTGAGCTGAGTATATTCATTGGTGCGTTGATTGGGGCTTGCGTAGGGTTCCTGTGGTATAATGCCTATCCCGCGCAGGTGTTTATGGGTGACACAGGTAGCTTAACATTAGGCGGTATCATTGCAGCGCTGGCCATCATTGTGCGGAAAGAATTGTTGATACCCATTTTTTGCGGCGTGTTCCTGGTGGAAGTGTTGAGCGTAAGTTTGCAGGTTTCCTATTTCAAATACACAAAACGGAAATATGGTGAGGGCAAACGGATCTTCCTGATGAGCCCGCTACATCACCACTATCAAAAACTGGGGTATCATGAGTCGAAGATCGTAACAAGGTTCTGGATTGTAACCATTCTGTGCATTGTGTTCGCAATAGTGACTTTAAAAGTAAGATAATAAAAAGAGCGTGATCGGTTAGCCGGTACCTTAAAAAACATAAAGTGTATTGCTGAAAAACCACCACTCTGAATTTCCACATAAGGAAAACCAATCATAGTAGTAGGTAGAGTGTGGTAGAGCAGTAAAGATTCAAACTAACGAAGAACCCCCTTTAATCCGGTTTATCCCTGATTAATAATAAAGCTTCCCGATGCAATCGGGAGTAATGGAGTTAGTAATTACAATGAGTAAGCGTTTGGTAATACTTGGGGCCGGCGAAAGCGGCGTAGGCACTGCCATCCTTGGCAGGAAGCAGGGGTATGATGTTTTTGTATCGGACGGTGGACCAATTAAAGAGAAGTACCAGGAAGAGTTGAATAAGTATGAAATAGAGTGGGAAGCAAATCAACATACCGAAGAAAAGATCCTGAATGCAGATGAAGTGATGAAGAGTCCGGGCATTCCTGAAAAGAATGAGTTGGTAAAGAAGATCAGGAAAAAAGGAATACCGGTTATCAGTGAAATTGAATTTGCATATCGCTACAAAGGCAACAGTAAGATCATTGGCATTACCGGTAGTAACGGAAAAACTACTACGACGTCGCTGATGTACCACATTTGCAAAACAGCAGGTTTGGATTGTGCGCTCGTAGGGAACATCGGGTATTCATTTGCGAAACAGGTAGCAGAAGATCCAAAGCCATTATATGTGGCGGAGATCAGCAGCTTTCAGTTAGATGATATCCAAACGTTCAGACCGGATGTAGCTATACTCACCAATATCTCGGAAGATCATTTGGATCGCTATGATTACCGGTTCGAGAATTATATACACAGTAAGTTCAGGATTGCGGAGAACCAAACAGCGCAGGACTATTTCATTTACTGTGCCGACGATCAGGTGACCATGCAATACTTAGAGAAATATTCCATCAAATCTAACCCATTACCATTCAGTATGAGTAAAGAATTACCCCAGGGCGGCTTTATCAGGAACGGACAGATGACTGTTACAGTTGACGACGAGAAGATGCAGATGAATGTGAGCGATTTTACTTTAAAGGGCAAACACAACCAGAATAATACA
>JAJKIL010000332.1 GCA_021154515.1 Niastella sp.
CGTTCAATCGGATCGGCCCCTTCGTGTTTTATTACTTTTTTGCTAAAGGCGCCCAGCAGTACCCACATGTTCCGCTTTACCTGGGTGAAGATGGTATCGATATGCATGTAATCGCGGCGGCGGGGGATCTTAATGATCGTTATCTTTTTAACCACGTTCCTTTCAAACAACATATTCACTACCTGGTGGGCGGCTTCCATAGTGGTGCGTTCGCTTATTCCAACCAGTAAGTGATCTTTATGAACTACCATCACATCGCCGCCTTCGAGGGTTACCTTTTTTTCATCTCCATCGCGAGGTAATAAGAAATGGTGGGCGGTGTCGGGGATCTCCAGGATGTTATCGCGATAGGCTTCGAACAGGGGATGGTTGAAGAAAATGTATTTGGCCAGCAGGGCTTCCCGCAGGCGGGCGGTTTTCGCCGGTTTGTTCAACAACACATATTCATTGATAACAATGCCAATATCGCGGGTAAAAATAAAATTGGGAATGGGCGGAAAGATCAGCCGGTCGTCCTCGATAGTGCCGCTGATAATAACTTTCGATAGTTTGGCAGGAGATAGCTCAAGCAACTCGTTTTGGGTTGCGTAAGAACAGCCTTCCACCGCGCACACCGAAGCAACGAGCTTTAGCTTTATTTCCTGGTCGTTCAACACATCGGCCAGCAGCCATTCCAGCTCCACTACTTTTTCAGATTTATAAAATTCAGGTTTCTCGGGTTTATAAAAATCGCGGTTATTTTCAGGCGCATCAATCAGGTGCAGGCGGCCGCGGATCTTTTCGGGATCCAGGAAATACATCAGCACCTTGGTATAGTAATCATATTCTTTCTTCCGCATGGTTTCCAGGTGCACAATGTCCTCAAATAACCAGTCCTGCGCTTTAGACGGCACTACTTTGCCCAATCCGCTATCGGGACTATGTACTAATAATCGTCGTAACCGGCCTACTTCAGATGTTACCTGAACTACTTTCTTTTCTTTTCGGGACATGAGTATAATTAATTTGTTATATCAAAGGAAGAACGAGTAGGCAAGATAGCGAATCCGCTAAAATTAACACGAACGAATGTTAGTTTTTGAAATGAAATCTATTATCTTGCGGGCAGTTAATTAAATTCGTGATATGCAATTTCAACTTACCGAAGAACATTTAATGATCCAAAAAGCCGCCCGCGATTTTGCCCAGAACGAGTGTCTGCCAGGGGTGATTGAACGCGACGAGCATCAGAAATTTCCCCGGGAGCAGGTCTTAAAACTGGCCGAACTCGGTTTTATGGGCATGATGGTAAGTCCTGATTACGGTGGCGCCGGTATGGATACGATCAGCTATGTGCTGGCAATGGAAGAAGTGAGTAAGATAGATGCCAGTGTAAGCGTATGTATGAGTGTGAACAATAGCCTTGTTTGTTGGGGGTTGGAGAAATTTGGAACAGAAGAGCAAAAACAAAAATACCTGGTGCCATTGGCGATGGGCCGCAAAAACGGTGAGCTGCATATTGGCGCCTTCCTGTTAAGCGAACCGGAAGCGGGCAGTGATGCCACTTCACAACGGACGATTGCAGAAGACAAAGGCGATCATTATATCCTGAACGGCACCAAGAACTGGATCACCAATGGTTCATCAGCCTCTATTTACCTGGTGATGGCCCAGTCGGATATTGAAAAAGGCAGCAAGGGCATCAATGCCTTTATTGTTGAAAAAAGCTGGCCCGGGGTAACAGTAGGCGCCAAGGAAAACAAACTCGGGATCCGTGGTAGCGATACTCATACCATTTCATTTACCGATGTAAAAGTGCCCAAGGAAAACCGCATTGGCGGCGATGGCTTTGGGTTCACCTTTGCCATGAAAACCCTGGCCGGCGGCCGTATTGGCATTGCCTCTCAGGCATTGGGAATTGCCAGCGGTGCGTATGAATTGGCGTTAAAATATTCAAAGGAAAGAAAAGCCTTTGGAAAGGAGATCATGCATCACCAGGCCATTCAGTTTAAACTGGCCGATATGGCTACCCGCATTGAAGGCGCCCGTTTATTGTGTTTAAAAGCTGCCTGGGAAAAAGACCAGCACCTCGACTATACATTAAGTTCATCTATGGCCAAAGTGTTTGCCAGTGAAACAGCCATGTGGGTTGCTACAGAAGCGGTGCAGGTGCACGGTGGTTATGGATTTGTAAAAGAATACCACGTTGAACGTCTCATGCGCGATGCCAAGATCACCCAGATCTATGAAGGCACCAGCGAAGTACAACGCATTGTGATCAGCAGGTCGATATTGAAGTAGTGGCATAATTATTTACCAGCATAACCTATACCTTTGAGGCAACAAAAAGGTATAGGTTTTTTTATTGAATAAACAGAACAATCAATGGCGGTAAATACAACAACTTACCAGGAAATAAATAATCAATTACAGGCAAAGCAGGTTACCCTGGTGGCCGTATCAAAAACCAAACCGGTAAGTGATATACAAGAGTTATATGACCTGGGACAACGGGATTTTGGTGAGAACTATGTTCAGGAACTGGCCGAAAAACATTTGCTTTTACCCAACGATATCCGCTGGCATTTTATTGGTCATCTGCAATCCAACAAGGTTAAATACATTGCCCCCTTTGTGCATTTGATCCACGGGGTAGACAGCTATAAATTATTACTGGAAATTGATAAGCAGGCTAAAAAGCTTGACCGCAGTATCAATTGCCTGTTACAGGTGCATGTAGCCCAGGAAGAAACCAAATTCGGTTTTAACGAACTTGAGTTAATGGCAGCCATGGAAGATATTCATAAGTATAAACTCTTAAACCAGCTTCAGCATGTGCAGGTAGTAGGTCTGATGGGTATGGCTTCGCTTACAGCGGATGCAGAACAGGTAACAAAGGAGTTTGCCTACCTTAAAATGCTGTTCGATCACTTTGCCAACCAACCTGGAAACGATCAATTCAGGGTTTTATCAATGGGTATGAGCGGTGATTATCAGTTGGCTATAGCCGAAGGAAGCACCCTGGTGCGCATAGGCAGCCTGTTATTTGGTTCCCGCCAATAATAGCTTATCGGTTTTTCGTGATGATTCGTCGGAGAATTATATTCAAACATCGAATTGATTATGACCACGGCATTCCACTGTATATCTTTGACTTACATAATTAAATAGTGTTTTTCATAGGTTATTGATTAATGGTAAAGGGCTGTGTCTACAGCTCTTTTTTCTTTTATACCCCTCTGAATATATTACCTGTATCACATTGCAACGCATAAAAATCAATTTACCAACAGGAAGGTTTATACGAAATCATGAAGAACAGGTTATAACCTCGATCATTGCTAAAACCCAATAGGGGCCTCATATTAACGGAATATTATTTTAGTCACAATTCACACTTTTGGGTTACCTTTTTCCGTTTTTTGTATAAATTTGCATAAGAATTGAACGTTCTTTTAACTCCTCTTTTTTAACGCTGCTTGCCTTCTATTGTAAATCAACAGCTTGCCCCAGTATCTAAACGATTCGCTTTCATATTATTAATTTTTTAATTAAAAACAAAGAATATGAAAACAATCACGCTTAAAGCCTTTTCTTTAGTAAAGAAAACTGCTTTCATGTTGCTGGTGCTATCAATAACCTATGTATCTGCAACAGCCAACACTTCTGATTCAACACCAACAAGTGATGATGATGAAAACGCTTCTGTATCATGCCTGAAAATGGAAGAAGGCCAGGTTTACTTTAATGTAAAGTTTGAGAACACGGATGGTGGCCGTTTTGACATTTTGGTTAATGATATCAATGGCGATAACCTGTACCGTTCTACTTTCACCGGCAAGAACTTCAATAGAGTGTTCAGAGCCCCGGTTGAAAATGGTAAACTGGTAATCATCATCCGTGATACCAAAGGCAACCACAAATTTGAGTTGACCACCGAATCAAAAATGGTTCAACAGATTCTTGTAAAAAGAATGTAGTTCGATCATTAATCAATAACGAGAACTTTTGTCATTCCTGTCCTAAGTTTCATTCCGGTTTATCGGAATGAAACTCATCGGAAGGGAGGGGCTAATTTCTTCCTTCATCTTTACTTCCTGTAGGCCTCCCCTCTAAAATATATTTCCTGCCCCGCGAGAAGGGTGAGATTGGCCACCCACTTAGACGCCAGAATTACGTAAATTTGCCAAATTCAATTTATTGAGTTATGGCAGAGATCAACACACCGGAAGAGAAAAGTCTGAATTTTTTAGAAGAGATCATTGAAGAGGATCTGAAATCGGGCAAATATACCACTATCGTTACCCGTTTTCCACCCGAGCCTAATGGCTTTTTGCACATAGGTCATGCTTCGAGCATCTGTTTAAATTTCGGCCTTACCAAAAAGTACCCCGGCTACACCAACCTCCGTTTTGATGATACCAATCCCGAAACAGAGAAAACAGATTATGTGGAAAGCATAAAGGATGATGTGCGCTGGCTGGGTTTTGAATGGAAGAACGAACTGTATGCTTCCGATTACTTCGACCAGATGTATGAATTCGCCATTACGCTCATTCATAAAGGCCTGGCGTATGTAGATGACTCTACCTCCGAAGAGATCAAGGCCATGAAGGGTACGCCTACCGAGCCCGGAAAGGACAGTCCCTTCCGCACCCGCTCTGTTGAAGAAAACCTGGACTTATTTACCCGCATGAAGAACGGAGAATTTCCCGATGGCTCCCGTACGCTGCGTGCAAAGATCGATATGGCGCATTCGAATATGCTGATGCGCGACCCGGTATTGTATCGCATCAAACATGCGCACCACCATCGTACCGGTGATAAATGGTGTATTTATCCCATGTATGATATGGCGCATGGCCAAAGCGATTCCATTGAGCATATTACCCATTCTATTTGTACACTGGAGTTTGTACCCCATCGTGAGCTGTACGACTGGCTGATAGATAAACTGGGCAT
This sequence comes from Niastella sp., assembly GCA_021154515.1. Lineage (GTDB taxonomy): Bacteria > Bacteroidota > Bacteroidia > Chitinophagales > Chitinophagaceae > Niastella. The sequence continues at coordinate 4,942 of JAJKIL010000332.1, forward strand.
CTATCCTTCGCATCAATATGAGTTTGCCCGCCGCAATCTGAACTACACCGTAACCAGCAAAAGAAAACTGCTGCAACTGGTGAACGATAAATTTGTGACCGGCTGGGATGATCCCCGCATGCCAACCATTTCCGGTTTACGGCGCGCCGGTTATACCCCCGAAAGTATTCGCGAGTTTTGCGATCGTATTGGTATTGCCAAACGCGAGAATATGATCGATGTGTCATTGCTGGAATTTTGTGTACGCGAGCACCTGAACAGGATCGCCATGCGTCGCATGGTGGTGTTCGATCCGTTGAAGGTGGTGCTCACCAACTATCCGGCCGATGGTGCGGTTGAAATGGTGAAAAGCGAGGACAATCCGGAAGATCCTAATACGACCCACCGTGAAATTCCATTTACGCGTGAATTATACATCGAGCGGGAAGACTTTATGGAAAACCCGCCCAAGAAATTCTTCCGCCTGGCGCCCGGTCAAATGGTGCGGTTGAAAAGCGCTTACATCATAAAATGTGATGAAGTGATAAAAGACAGCAATGGGAACATCACTGAATTACGCTGTTCTTATCTGCCTGAAAGCAAGAGCGGCGCCGATACCTCAGATATTAAAGTGAAAGGTACCCTGCACTGGGTAAGCGTTGCACAGGCCATTAGCGTTGAAGTACGCCTGTATGACCGCTTGTTCAGGGTAGAGAACCCCGCCAGTGAAGAGGGCGATTTTAAGGATTATATCAATCCGGATTCGTTGCAGGTTATCAGCACCGCTTTTGCGGAACCTGCTTTAAAGAATATCCGTTTCAGCGACCGCTGCCAGTTTTTACGCAAAGGTTATTTCTGTCTCGATAAAGATACCAGTGAAGATAAAATGGTTTTCAACAGAACGGTTACGTTGAAAGATACCTGGGCGAAAGAACAGAAGAAAGGTTGATAAGTTAATAAGTTGACAAGTTAATAAGACCTGTAAGGTGCTGCCTTTGAACCTGAATTAGCAGAGGGTTCGCCAGCACCTGACAGGTCTCTTTATTTTTATAGAACAGCTTAGGGCGTTTCATGACTATTAAGATGAATACCCTCCGCTATTGTTATCTTATTTCTTACTTCCAACCGCTTTCGCATAATCAAACACCCAATTACAAAACGCCTTTACACCCACATCGAGGCGGCTGTCGTCGATATAAAAATCAGGGGTATGGTGGGGTGGGGCTTTTGATTTATCGGCGCCTTTGGGCATCCCGCCGAAGTATACAAAAAAGGAAGGGGCTTTCTCCCCATAATAAGAAAAGTCTTCAGAACCGGTTACCCATTCGCGCTCCCGTAC
>JAJKIL010000333.1 GCA_021154515.1 Niastella sp.
ATCTGTGTTGAAAAAGCGGGCAAAGTTATTTTTTAGAAAAGCAATGATGTCTTCCAGTTGTGCTGCCACCTTTTGATAGAAATGTCTATGTTCCCGTGTAATGGATTCGTGGTGCTGGTGGTTAAAAAGCTGGTTCAGCAACGTGGCAACTATGATTTGATGCCGCTCTACCAGTATTTCATTTTCCTCTTCAGTCTTACTATAGAGCGAGTCAAGCAGCAATTGCCTGCTCAGGGATTCTTTCAGTTTTATTGAAGTGGCCAACCAGTCAGTTATCTGTTCCGGTGTTGCCTGCATTACTGCATTAGGACGAAGTATTGTATGCACCAATTGCTCAAAGCTTTCTATTGAATATTTTTTCATGGTCTTAGTTTTGTTACAACTGTTCATTTTTGCGGATACGACTAGCCGTTCGAAAAGAAAGAGTAAGTGTTTGCAAAGTCAAAACTAACGGAGGTACAAACAGGAAGTTCACCTTTCCCAAATCCGCTGGGAGTTATCCCAAATCCGTATGGTTTTTGGCGAAATCCGTAAAAGAATAATTAAGAAATATGCGCTTTTCGTTTTCCTTACACGTTATAAAAAGTATTGACTTAAATCAATAAGTAACAGCAATCCTTCCTCACGTAATGGAATAACCTTAATTAATATTAAATTTAATACTGATTGCTTAATTTATACTAAACCATGAACCTGACCACTCCCCTAAAGGTAATTATAGTGGAAGACCTGGCTCTTCTCCGGCAGCGTCTGGAAAGACTTCTACAAAAACAACCAGGCTTAGTGGTCACAGGCTCCTGTGGCACCGTTGATGAAGCCATTGCGCTGATCAATAACAGAAAACCCGATCTGTTGTTACTCGACATCGAGCTTCCAGATGGAACCGGTTTTGATATACTCGAACAAATATCCGTACCAGCGAAGGTCATCTTTCTTACGGCGCACAACGATTATGCAAAACAGGCGTTCCGTTGCGGGGCCATCGATTATTTACTAAAACCCCTGAACGAAGAGGAATTAGGTGAAGCGGTACAAAAAGTGATCAACGCGCAACCCCTGTTACGGGAACAAATAGACATCGCCGGGAACAGTTTCAGGGAAAAAAAAGTGCCGGAAAACATCGTATTGCGGTCCCGTGATTTTGCACAGGTCGTGGCGGTAAAGGAAATCGCCTACCTGCAAGGTGAGTATGGCTACACTACTGTTTACTTACATGACGGAAAGAAGTTGGTCACCACCAGCTACCTCAAGGAGTACGAGGAATTATTATCCGATGAAACTTTTCTGCGTCCCCACCAATCCTACCTGGTGAATAAGCTTTATATTGATCGTTACCACAAAAAAGACAGCATCATCTATTTAAAAGATGCCATCCAAATCCCGGTGTCGAGCCGGAGAAAAGAAATGGTTGATCAATATTTTAAAAAGCTATAGGCGCTATGTATCGAATTATCGTCCTGGCCATCATTTGTGTGGCCTGTAATACTAATGGTAACCATCGTCAATCACCATCCGCAGATCCCTTGCTGCCCTTTTTTAAACAGCGGGTTAATCCCTTATTACAAAACCTGGAAACTGCAGCCGCGAAAAAAATACTGGACAGCCTGCTGCCGTACATTAAAGAAAAGGACAACTATATAGATATGTGTTCCTGGCTTCGCTGTATGGCGGTGGTGTATCAACTCGAAAACAAGCTCGATAGCGCCCGCTGGTACGTGGACCGGTCCTTACAACTGGCGCTGGAGAAAGATACTACCCAACGGCAAATTCTGGCCGGCAAAATTCAAACGGCAGACATCATGGGTGACCAACATTCCCTCGACAGCGCGGTGAGATACGGCCGTGAAGCTTATTTCATGGCCCAAAAAATTGATACGCCGGGACTGCCGCTCATTTGCCTTAAACTGTACAATATTTACGAGAAGATCGGTGACCTGCCCATGCAAAAAAAATATCTGTTCGAGGGCTTTAAGCGAAGCACCAGCCCCAAGCATAAAACAGTTTTTGCGGTAAACATTTCCGAATACTACGAGAAAGTGAACCAGGTAGATTCTGCGCTAATTTTTTTCCAGACATTGATGAAGGATACCAGTTTCAGCAATCCCTATTATAACGCAGTGCGGTACGAAAACCTGGGAACGCTTCTTTCAAAAAAAGGATATCTAAAAGAAGGCCTTGCCTATCAGTTGAAGGGCATGCAGATCAGCCGTGAGTTGGATGAACTGAGTGCCCGATATTACTATAATATAGCAGCCACCTATCTAAAGCTGGGTCAATACCTCAAGGATGAACATTTGCTGGATACGGCGCTGAGCCTTGCTTCGCATGAAAAGAACTGGGCGCTCCAAAAGCAAATATGGCGGGCAAAAGCAGCCAATTTAACGCTTCAAAGAAAACCCTGGCAGGCCAGTGCCGCCAAGGATTCCGCTTTCAGCTATTATGACAAAGAAGTAGACTCTTCCGCCATCGGCCGGGCCAGGGAGTTGGAAGCAAAATACAGCCTGCTGGAAAAAGACCTTCAGATCAAGTCGCTGGCGTTAAGCAACCAGGAAAGCGAAAGAACCCGGGAACGACAAAGAAATGCGATCGTTCAGATTATTTGCAGTGTCGTCGTCCTTGGCATATATCTCTATTGGGTGTGGAGGAAAAAGCAATATAAAATGAGCATAAGGGAAGACAATCTGCGGCAACAACTACTCGGGGGCCAGATCAAATCTCATTTTTTATACAATTCTGTGGATGGGCTACTTGAGTTGATCGAGAATGGAAACACCAGGAGCGCTGTTAACTTTATACAACGATTGACCCAGCTCTTACGGTTGAGCCTTGAAAATGCCCGGCAGCCTTTTGTGTCACTCAAAAACGAGCTCCATGCTCTGGCCAGTTATTTAACGCTGCAGCAAGTGTTATCAGGCAACCAATTTGATTTCCACATTGAAGTAGAAGGTTTAGCCGACCAGAGAGCCATCCTGATCCCGCCTATGCTGTTGCAGCCTATTACCGAAAACGCCATCCTGCATGGTTTTGCAGGCCAGCAGGAAAAAGGGCAAATCAATATTCTTATCCAAAAAGATCATAAAGCGCTCCATTGCGTGATAGACGACAATGGCCGGGGCTTTCAGGTTGCCGGCAATCAATCTCAGAAGCGGTCTTTATCTACCCTCATTAACAAAGAACGCTTAGAAATATTAAGCCGCCAAACCAGGACACATGCGAAATTAAAGATCATTGATAAAAAAGAAACAACAGGTAAGGCCGGTGTTCGCGTGGAATTAATTGTTCCTTATCAATCCCCTGTAATTAAGAAAAATGGTAAGCGAGTTGAAAGTCAACAACAGTTTTAAAATACTGTACGACCTGGATGCATCATCAACAATCAGCGTTCTTGTTGGCCCCGTCAGAATTATATACGAGTTAATACCCCTGGGAGCAACCTTGCACGAAGTGATCAATACAATGGGGAAATGGGGACTGTTTTATAGAGAGCAGCTGCATCGTAATGGAAGTCATTAAGGTGGGTTTTCAGAAGAATAGAAGGGAGATCAGTTGACGCAGAACACTGGCTGCCATAGTAAATGCTTTTCGCCTGCACCTCTGAACTTTATACAGGCTGAACATCTTTTAAATCTGATCCGAAAATGGATTCATTTTTGAACAAGAATACTTCGAACCCAAAAGGCCCTTCAAATCCAATGACTTGAAGGGCCTCGTAAATTTTAGTCGGGTGGACTGGACAAATGTCTAACCTGCTTATAAAAGATTTATTGGAAACTCAAGAGCTTACGTATATATTAAACATTCATAATCGGTAGGAGTTGTCGGGTTTTAACCTATCTTCATTTGGCACATTGGCAAACCCATGAGTCCCGACATACAAATCAACGCTTGAGGAACCGGTATAAAGCGGGTATCTTCACCTGAATATAAAAGTTATACAAGGTGAACAATGATTTACATCGGAATTTTCGTCCAGTGATCCCTTTCGCCTACTATGAATTCTGTAGCTGCTCCGTTTTTGTCTGTCTTAAAGACAAGCGGCATGCCCCTTTCCTTACTAAAGAACTCAGTAGATGAAGAAGGCACCAGGTGAATCGCCTCATTATCCCACAGCTGTTTGAGTACGATGCCTTCACTTTCGGCTTTTATGCTGATCTTCTTGCCGTCCTGCATTTGATACTCGCCTTCCAAGGCCTCTAGTTGAGCAGGCCCCACTTTAATCTGTTTTTTGATTATGGCAGTAGAAGGGTCCTGCATCTTTTTCCACAGGTCCTGGTGAAAAGCCAGCATCTGGGTAACATTACCGTTGTTATCTTTAGTAAACTCAAGCGGGAAAGTTCCATGTCGGCCAAAGAATGCAGTAGCTGATGTGGGGCTAAACAGAACCTCCTGTCCATCCCAACCCTGGCGGAGTATCAGCGCGTCGGGGATTGATTCGATCTGAATATAATTCCTGGTGCCATCGGGCCTTTCCATTTGGTAACACCCTTCAAAAGATTTCAACTCCCCTGGTTGAAGATGGATGTACTTTGGCTCTTTATAAGTCTTCACCTTGTTCCAGTGGTCTTTATTGAAGGCCACCAGCTGTATAACCGAACCCTGGTCGTTTTTGGAAAATTTGAGGGGAAACCCTTTACTAACGTCTAAAAACTCCAGTGCCGATTGTTGATTGAACACAATCTCTTTGTCATCCCACATTTGTTTAAGAATTAACTGGTTGCCTTTAACCCTGATCTGAATATAACTATTCTTATTCAACTCAAACTGGTAATAACCTTCAAATGCTTTCAGGTCCTGACGGTCGGGAAGTTCGGCTTCCTGATGATTGCTCAATGGCATAGCTCGTGCTTTCAGCGGATTGACAATGAAATACGAGCCAGCCAGCAAAGGAAGGGCCAGCGCATATTTGTATAAATTGCGGATTGGAGATCTTTTTTTGTTCATCATATGAATGCGTGTTTTGATTTTAGATGCGGCGAATAAATTAACCAACGGTAGCTGCGATGGCTGCAGACAACGAAGCATGCTGTATTGATAAGATAAAGGGTCTGCTCCGCTGTCCAGTACCGTCTTGTCGGCAATAAATTCCAGATTGAGTTTCACCGTTCGTTTGAATCCAATAAACAATGGATTGATCCAGCACAATGCATTCATCACTTCCACCAACAATAAATCCAAATTGTGTCCCTGCAGTATATGCACCTGCTCGTGAGCAATGATCTGTTCAACCTCTGCCGGTGAATACTGCCCCTTGTTCATTACCAGGTAGTGAAAGAAGGAGAACACTGGCAGATCCAGTTTATGATAGCAGTAAACAATGCCGTTCACTTTTTCCCGCCGGCATCTTCTGATTATGCGACAGACTTGTTGTATTTGAAAAAGCAAACGTAGCAGTAGTATGCCCACTACCAAAAAATACACCCCGTCAATAAAATTCACAACTCTGGAGATTGAGAACGTATTATTCTTAGGCGGGAGGATAGATGCCGGGGTTTGCGCAGGTATGTTTACCGTCGCGGTATCTGGCGCCTTGCTGAATGGATGCTCCCAATGACTGAAAGGACTGAGATCGGACATTCCCCACCCCAGTCGGCTTTCAGTAGTATTCTTCATGGACGGCAACAATGGTAGAAGAAGCGCCAGGCCAATAGTGCTCAAAAGGACGATCCTGTTCAACCTGAAAAATTTTTCCGTTCTCACCAGACAGTAATAGGCCAAAAAGAAGATACTGATGACCAGATTCGCTTTCAGCAAATACAATAGTACAGTCGATATACAATGGAATTTATTTTCTTTTTTTCTCTATCATCTTGATAATTTCTTTCAACTCCTGCACCGACACCTCCTCCTGCTCGGCAAAGAATGCCACGGCATTCTTCATGGAATTACCAAAAAGACGAGTCAGTAAGGGTTTCACAAACTTATTCGTATAGTCTTTTTGAGAAACAGCAGCCGAATAACGATAGGTGGTACCGAAATCTTCATAAATAAGAAATCCTTTGTCTGCCAGCCTGCGCATTGTGGTTGCAACAGTATTGATGTGTGGCTTGGGATCGGGCAGGGCCTCTCGCACGTCCCTGGCAAAAGCCTTTTCAAGCCGCCAGATGACCTGCATCAGGGTTTCCTCTTTTTCACTGAGTCTTTTTTTCATACCACTAACCTAAAACTATTTCTGTAATTATCAAACTACAATTGTAGTTTTTAACAAAATATTTCTCACCTTAGCAGTATAATTCCATTAACATCATTAAGTAATCAGAATATGAAAAAAGCGCTCATAGTTCTTTTTTAGATTGGTGTTTGGGTATCTGCGAGCCAGGCACAGCCCAGTCAGCCGGAATCATCACTACAGGTGACACCTGCCGTTACCCGTGTTTTGATCGATAGCATCCGGCAGTCGTTGTACCGCAATTATATTTTCCCCGATACAGCCCTGAAGATGATCAGGTATGTGGAAGCCGAATATAAAAAGGGAACCTACGCAGCAATTACAGACCCGCAAAAACTGGTGGAACAACTTAACAAGGATTTACAAAAGGGGCATCACGATGGCCAATTCAACATTTTTTATAATCCCCGCTTTGCCAGAGATCTGTCAGATACAGTGGGGCAGGCGGCCCGCCAAAGACAGGGCGATTCTATGCAATTAGCACATAGGTATGTGAATGTCAATAACTTAGCCAATGCTTTTTGCTTAATAGACAGACTTGAAGTAACTTGCCCTCAATATGGTAGCATTTTTCCAGAAAATAACTGACGTACTCAATGAATCGAATATACCGTATATGCTTTCCGGTAGTGTGGCAATGAGTATATACATCGTACCCAGAGCAACACGGGATTTTGATTTCATAATTCATCTTGAACCGAAAAATATAGATCGATTTATTGAGCATTTTAAAGCCGGTTATTATTGTGACAAGGATGCCATTCAAGATGCAGTAGAAAGACGAAGCATGTTCAATATCATCGATCATGCATCTGGCTTTAAAGCAGATTTCGTGGTTTTAAAAAATGAAGCTTTTAGACAGGAAGAATTTAATAGAAGAAAGAAAGTGGATTTTTTTGATAAAACCATTTATGTGGTATCACCGGAAGATTTGCTTATTTCTAAGCTTATATGGATACAAGATTTTCAATCGCCACAGCAAATGGAAGATATCAAAAATCTAGCTGCTATTGAAAACCTGGATAAGCTCTATATCAATAAATGGATCAGTAAGCTAAATTTGAAAACATTTGATTTATTAAAATCATGAATGATACCCCTCAACATATAAAAGAGTTACAGTTAAAAATATGGCTTTCAAAATCTCCGGGAGAAAGGCTTAGGCAGTTTATGGAAGATAATGCGGCCTTATTTCAATTTTGGAAGGCAGCTCAAAAATCGAATAATAATGCGGCCGATGTCAAAGGAGGACGAGAGTCAATTGATTCATAAAGGATGATATTCTCTTTTGGAAAATCTATTTCAACAAGAATACTTCGAACCAAAAAGGGCCTTCAAATCCAATGACTTGAAGTGCCCTTTTTAATTTTCGTCGGGCCGGCTGGACAAATGTCGAACCACTTCATTAAAGATCTACTGGAAATTCAACAGCTTACGTATATGTCAAAAACTCAAGTCTTCGAGTAGTGATATTAGTAAACAACAAAACTTCACCACAATCTTGTAACCTGTTAATACAGGATTTAAAGATTTTAAGTGACTTTGTAAGGCTTCATAAGGGATAGCAAGAGTGCACAATGCAAAAACGTAAGGAGAGTAAACGCAGACATATGGGTTGCGAGATCAATAAAAACGAGATAAAAAAGAGGCTACCAATTTTGATAGCCTCTAACCATTTCGCGATACACCCTGGAAAATATTCTATTGTTTTATAAACTGTAACCGGGTGTTCGTTTTTGTTCCTTTAACCTGTATAGTATAGATGCCTTTTACAAGCGGTTGCAGGGACAGGCCAATGCTGTTGATCCCTTTATCGAGGTAAAGAAAAGAGGCTGCGACACTTTTTCCACTTTGATCAAAAATGGTATAACCCACATATTCTTTTTCTGCCAGGTTAACCATCAGCGTTGCATCCTGCTGTACAGGATTAGGCAACAGGCGGATGGTAGCCGCATTGGCTATCGAAGAAACGATTATGATCTTTGAATAAGTGGCAGTTCCATCCAGGTCAAGCTGCTTTATGCGATACCAGCTGCTTGTTGCCAGCGGATCATTATCAGTAAATGAATAATATTGATTAAAGGCCGAATTACCGGCAGCAGCCACCGTGCCGATACGGGAGAAGCTGGTGCCATCTGCACTTCTTTCAATAATAAAATGCGCCGTATTTTGCTCTTCGGCGGTTGTCCAGTTGCAAATTACTTTGGTAGTACCAGTACGCTGTGCCGTAGCGGTAAAAGAAACAAAGTGAAGCGGCAATGTAGCGGAGGGCAGCACCGCAAAACGAGGGGTTATCACACTGCCTATTTGGGTAAACACACCACCTGCATACACGGTAGCACCGTTTGCGGTTATCGCATTTACTGTATTATTTGGAGCGGGGTTCCAGGCAGTGGCAAGGCCGGTACCAGCGTCAAGGGCTGCAATACGGGGTCTGGTTTGTCCGCCGATGGTACCAAAAATGCCGCCTACATATATGGTAGACCCGTTTACGGCTAATGCATTTACTGTACTATTTGCAGTAGGGTTCCAGGCAGTGGCAAGGCCGGAAGTGGCATCGAGGGCAGCAATCCGGGACCTGGTTTGTCCGCCGATGGCAGTGAAAAATCCGCCTGCATATACGATAGACCCATTTACGGCAATGGCATTCACTATATTATTTGCAGCAGGATTCCATGCAGTGGCAAGACCGGTGGTGGCATCGAGGGCTGCAATTCGGGCTCTGGTTTGTCCGCCGATGGAAGAGAAAGCTCCTCCTGCATATACGGTAGAACCGTTTACAACAATAGTGATTACTGTACCATTCGAATTGGGGTCCCAGCTAGAGGCGAGGCCGGTAGTGGCATCGATCGCCGCAATGCGGTTCCGGGTTTGTCCGCCGATGCTAGTGAAAGCTCCCCCTGCATATATGGTAGAACCGTTTACAACAATTGTGTTTACTGTACCATTCAAATTGGGGTCCCAGGTAGTGGCCAGGCCGGTAGTGGCATCGATCGCCGCAATGCGGTTCCGGGTTTGTCCGCCGATGGTAGTGAAAGCTCCTCCGGCATACACGGTAGAACCGTTTACAATTATAGCGTTTACTGTATTATCCGCATTCGGGTTCCAGCCAGTAAGCTGGCCGGTAGTGGCATCGAGGGCGGCAATGCGATTTCGGGCCTGGCCACCGATGTTAGTGAAAGCGCCGCCGGCATATACGGTAGAGCCGTTTAGGGCTATGGTATTTATTTGATTATCCGAATTGGGGTCCATGGCACTGGCAAGGCCGGTGGTGGCGTCAAGGGCTGCAATCCGATTTCGGGTTTGTCCGCCGATGGTAGTAAAAATTCCGCCGGCATATACGGTGGAACCGTTTACAGTTATAGTATATACCTGATTATTTGCAATTGGGTTCCAGGGAGTGGCCAGGCCGGTCGTTTCATCGAGGGCGGCAATGTAGTTCCTGCTTTGGCCGCCGATGTTAGTGAAAGCGCCACCTGCGTATACGGTAGAGCCGTTTATGGTTATGGTATTTATTGCATTATCCGGACTGGGATTCCAGGCAGTAGCCAGGCCGGTACCCGCATCCAGGGCGGCTATATAGTTCCTGCTTTGTCCGCCGATGTTAATGAAAGATCCACCTGCATACACGGTAGCACCGTTTATCACTATGGAAGATACTACACCACTTGCATTGGGATCCCAGGCCGTGGCCAGTCCGGTAGTGGCGTCGAGCGCTGCAATACGGTTCCTGGTTTGTCCGCCTATAGTTGTAAAATATCCGCTGGCATACACGGTAGAACCGTTTACTCCTATGGAAGCTACTTTGTTATTGGCATTAGGATCAAAGGCTGTGGCCAGACCGGTAGTAGCATCCAGGGCTGCTATACAGTTCCTGGTTTGTCCGCCGATATTTGTAAAAATTCCACCTACATACACAGTAGAACCGTTTACAAATATGGTAGTTACTACATTATTGGCATTGGGGTCCCAGGCATTCACAGACCCATCTGCATTGATCCGGGCAATACGATTCCTGGTAACATTGCCCAGTTTTGTAAAGCCGCCACCAATATACCAGCCGCCGCTCCCATCAGGTACTGCTACGTTTACAGATCCATTGGGCAGAGGAAAAGCAGTGCTTCCCAACCCGGTGGTGGCATCAAGGGCAGCGCCATAATACAGGCTTGGGCCTACTGTCGTAAAGTCGCCGCCAATATAAATGGTGTTTCCGCTTTGAACAATGGTTTTAACGGTGTTGTTGGCTACGTAAAAACCGGAAACAGGCGTTTGGGCACTGGCCTGATAAGCCATAGGTATAAATAAAAACAAGGCAAAAAGGCACATTAGGTGTGATCTAACAACCTGGAAATGAAGCGATACAATACGAAACAATGTGAAGAATGGGGGCACTTTCATACAATTACATAAAAGCATTCGCCTTAATTCAGTCTCCTTTAGGTTGCAAGGCTGAACAAAGTCGAAGCGGGGTTTAGGGAATCTAAGTTTCCGGCCCCAAGATAACTCGCTAAGCAGAAACATGCAATGTATGTAAGTGAATTTCACCAGTCTGACCGGACATTTTTTGATGAAACTGCCTCGTCCTAAAATAACTATACAACAAATCAAGATTGTATGGTAAAGAAACGCTCCCAAGGTCTAGTTGGCCGCTATGTAGCGCGGGGACATTATGACAAGAAATTCATTGCTCAGGTAGTAGATGAGTTTTTAAAAGGTAAGCCCAGGCAGGCAATATTAGCGGAATATAGCCTCAACTCCACTACTTTAACTAGATGGCTCGCCAATAGCGACCTGATGATCAGCCCAAGGCGCATTGGCCCGAATGTGGGTATGGATTTAAAACGAACAGTGGTTCGAGCGGTAACGAGTGGTCGACTAAGTATGCGTGAGGCCATGTTAACGTATGGCGTAAAAACACCTAAAACAATTGAAGGGTGGATTAAGCAATTAGAGCAGGAAAATGCCGATCTTGTGGCTTCGAATGAAGCCTGGATGAAGAAAAAAAAGCCCAACAAGAAAGAAACTACTCAGGATGCCCCGGATGTAAAGGCCTTGCAAAAGGCATTGGAAGAAGCTCAATTTAAGATTGTAGCATTAAATACTCTCATAGACGTAGCTGAAGAACAGCTTAAAATTAATATCAGAAAAAAGCCTGGTGCCAAACAGTCCAACGATTAAAGCAGGACTATCCTGAAAAGGGAGTGCAAAGGCTATGTGCGCTGTTTGGCAAGACCCGTCATGCGCTGTATGATCATCAATGGCGTCGCGGCCAAGAGATTTATACGGATGATGTTATTTTAAAGTACGTTCATGAGGTGAGACAACAACTTCCTCGATTAGGAACACGTAAGCTGCTTCATAAAATAACCCCATTGCTGGAAGCTCACGGAATTGAGGTAGGCCGGGATTATTTATTTGATTTACTGGATCATCATAAAATGCTAATACGGCAACGTAAAAGAAAGGTTATTACCACTGATTCCCGGCATTGGATGCATAAATATGATAACCTGATCAAAGAGCTAGATTGCTATAGACCAGGGGCGACAAAATTGAATGAAACTGACGATAATTGATCATATTCACTCACAATCGATCAAAATCGTAAAAAGTTGGGAAAGCTGGATAATTGTCGAACTCATTGCTCGAAGATTTAATGAAAATAAAGACCTTGAATATTCAATAAATAACAATGTGTTGGTCACAATTATAAAGAATGCCTTTTTTCGCAGGTAAATTTTATCAGTAAATTAAACTTACAAATAAAACGATCGAGTAATTCGGTGAGTGGTACTGAG
>JAJKIL010000334.1 GCA_021154515.1 Niastella sp.
ATAAAGCTGTACTGTTATCGATCCCATACAATGATAACTCAGACGACTTTGTATTTGACAACGAACTGCTGGGCCAGATCTTTTACAAGGGCTACGAAATAGCCGAGATCACCTGTCCAACCAAGTATTTTGATGAAGCTTCTTCTATTAATTTCAAACGAAGCGCTATTTATGGATTGGGCGTTTTACGGGTAAGTTTTCAATACTTCTTTAATAAAATGGGACTGGCCAAGTCCAGGTTGTTTAAAGGATTAGGTAAGTAAGTTGACCAGTTAACAAGTTGACGAGTTAACCAGTTAAAACATATTAAAAGCCCTCCGAGAATCGAAGGGCTTTTATTTATTTCGGATGCTTACCAACTGGTTAACTTTTCAACTCGTCAACTTTTCAACTATTTACTTCGTCTCCCATTTTGTGATCCGTTGCGACCAGCTTACCAGCAGGCTGTTATTGGCCATATACAACAACATCAGCGGGAATATTTTAAACAATCCTCTTTTTGTTGAATTATCCAGATCGAGCAGGGGTAACAAATAACCCATCAGCGGGAAACCAATATATATTACCAGCACGGCATACAGCCAGTTGCGGGTAGTATTGTTGAGCTTGCGTTTAATCACCACTTCGAGCAGCAGCAGCAAAATAAAAAAGTAAATGAAATAGCCATAGTATCCAACACCCCGGTCGCTAAAGATCAGCTTGTTGTTGATATCGGAAAGGCGGGTGAATAAGGGCGACAGATCACCCAGGTTCTTATTTATTAACCCCTGGATGTTGTACTTCGCCGGCAGGTACCGGTTAATATAAATTGAGATCGAAATTATATATGCTAAAAGGGAAGGTCCTACGTAGAATGCGCTGCTTATCAGTCCTTTTACGATGCCCGTTTTATTCTTCCAGTGGTACCAAACAATGGCCGGGGCCATTAAGCAGGCCAGTATAAGGGTTTCAGAACGAATATAAGTGGCAATGCCCATCAGTAAACCGGCAAAGGCGAGGTAATTGCGTTGCTGGTTCTGGAAAAACTGATACAGGAACCAGACCGCCAGAAAGAAGAAAACGGCATTGGCATAGTCGAACAACACCATAAATGTATAAGCAAACATTTCGGGTATGGCCATAAAGAACAGCACCAGAAAACCCGCAAATATGCGGTGGAGGCTTAAGGTAAGCGCCTGGTATAAAAAGATGAGGAAACAGGCCACGATGGTGCTAAGCCATACCTGACCGAATTCAAACCCGGCGTATTTATAAATGATCTGTAAACAGGTTATAAAGGGTGGTTTGAAAACGTTGTTGGTGCTTTCGAGGTTAACGCTGAAAACAGAGTTAATCATTGTCTTTTCGCGGATGGCGTATTCTGCAATTACTTCGGCCCCTGAAGTAAGGTCGCGTGGAGTAGGGGGGAAATAAAAACAACGCCAGGCGCTCACAAACACAATAAAGGCGATCATGACCACAAATGGTATTTCGTATAATTTAATCCTGATGCGGATGTTGGCCTTCAATTCCTTTAAACGGGCAATACCCGATCTGAACTTAATATTTAAAAGAACACAGGCTGCTATTATAGAAATGAAGACATTAGTTGAGGTGAGTGGAATGTAGGCCAGCTGCAGAATAAAGGGCATAATGGAGAAGACCGCCACCCCTAATAAAATGGCCAGGGAAATAAGCATACCTGGCTTCAACTGGATATTAAACAGGTTGATGAGGCCAAACCCTGCAATAAACTGGATGATCGTTAAGAGTAAAATGATCATTATGCCGCTCATAAGGAAATTTTGTATTTTTTAAAGGAAGCGATCGTGTCCTGTAAAGCCTGTTGATTGGTAACGCTGTCAAACACCAGTCCGCCACCCCTGGCGGTGATGTACCAGTTGGCTTTGCCTGCTTCGGGGCTGTTGGCCCAAATGGTTTTTAAACCGGTGAAGTAGTAGAATACGGCTGGTTCCGGCACATGGATCTGTAAGCCATGTGCGTTGAAGTAATCAGTTGAAGGTACGAGTACCAGGGCTTTATCGGCAGAGCCCCTTTTTTGGAAAAAGCCGGTCACGTTTTTGGCGAATATGTAATCTGTTTGATAACGGGCCATTTTGCGTTCTTCCACGTCGAGGTTCAACTTTAGTTCTTTATAATCTTCCCAATAAGGCATGATGCGTTGATCGAGCCACATTTTATTAGGTTCCATGCCGAAAAATATAAGCAGGGAAATAACGGAGGCTACCAATAAAATAAATGTTTTAAAACCATTGGTGGCAGCGGGTCCAGGCTGTTTTGCAGCAGTTGCAGCTGC
The DNA here is from genome assembly GCA_021154515.1 of Niastella sp. Taxonomy (GTDB): domain Bacteria; phylum Bacteroidota; class Bacteroidia; order Chitinophagales; family Chitinophagaceae; genus Niastella. Next base: position 2,297 of record JAJKIL010000334.1, read on the forward strand.
CGGTGGTGGCTGAACCGGTTGTGAACTTTTACTGGCAGTACCACCTGCCCGCGGTACGTTTTTATTCTTTTTCATCTAAATGGTTTTATACATTTCGAAGGCTATAGAATCGCTTATAGCTGGAAAGTCTTGTTAACGCCTTGATTTTGCAAATATTATATCTTTTTATGGGGCTGGCAAAAGAAAAAAGAGGCGTCCACCTTATGGCGGATGCCTCTTTACGAGTGATCATAAGACATTGGTGGCTTCCTCGTGGAATTTTGGAAACCCCGCGCTACGGGGATCGATGGTTTTTCAAAGTGTATTTCTGAACTATAACAAAAACAATCTCATTTTCGTGCAAGGCACAAATTCAAATTCTCAACAATATGTAGTGGAACTCTGCTTCTACCAGATGGTCGCACAGCGCCTTCGCAATCAATAAAATTTAAGGAAAGGTTGTAGATGAATTTCTGATACTCCACATAAATCATTCCTATCTCTTTGTTTCGAGAAAAAAATGTATATGATCAATTTAATTGGTTGGCTTATGATCAAGCATTATGCCATCCTTATTTTTCATTATACCTATTTCGTATGCTCAATGAGTTGAATCTTATTCAGTTAATGCTGAATGTCTTATGCAGCTTCTGAAATGCCCGATGGGGATAGATGTTGTCTTTTTTACATTTAACAACTGAAACCCCCATCGCAATGGATCACAGCCCCGGTCAAATAACTGTTACCAAGGGTGAATACTATGGCGTCGGCAATTTCTTCTGCCCGGGCCACCCGGCCTACCGGGATATTACCGGTTAATTGTTGAAAGGCCTGTTGTTTGGCTTCCTCGGGTGCAAAGTTCCACCAGGGCGTGTCTACCACTCCGGGCGATACAGCGTTGATGCGGAGTGGTTTTAGTTCCTGGGCCAGTACAGGCACCATTAATTCAAGTGCGCCATTGATGGCTGCCAGTCCCGAGGTGCCGGGCTTTTGCGCCACCGAGGAGATGGCGGTAACAAGGGTTATACTGCCCCCATTATTCATATAGGGCAGGGCTGCCTGTAAGGTATTGAGCTGGGGCCAGAATTTTCCTTCAAAACCGGCCCGCAGGTCCTGTAATGACAGCTCGGTAAAATTACCCATGCCTTTTGATCCACTTAACGAAATAACCAGGTGATCGAACGCACCGGTTTGTTTGAAAAACACATCGAGCGCAGCGCGATCAGTACTGTCGACCAGCTGTGCCTGGATGTTTGTAGTTTGCCGGATGGCTTTTAATTTATCTGCATCGCGGCCGGTTACGATCACTGTGGCTTTGCTGTTTGCCAGTATTTGTGCTGTTGCCAATCCAATGCCTGATGAACCACCAATTACAATTGCTTTTTTGTTTTCGAATACTCCGTTCATTTTGTTCTGTTTTTAGGAGAACAAATTTCCGACGGCGCTACCAATCAGGTATTGACCCGATCATGCATTGTATTGACCGGATGCGTTCTTTCGATAAAACATAGGCGTTTCGCCTGTCATTTTTTTGAAGAACCGGTTAAAGGCGGCCGGTTCACTAAAGTTGAGCTGGTAAGCAATTTCCGCCACCGAGGCCTCTGTATATTTCAATACGGCCTTTGCTTCCTGCACCAGCATTTCAGCGATGGATTCGGAAGCTGTTTTACCGGTCACTTCTTTTACTGTGCGGTTTAAATGATTGGCGCTTACTGTGAGCAGACTGGCATAATCGGTGACTTTTCTTTTTAACAGAAAATGACGGCTCACCAGTTTTTGAAAATGCGAAACGAGGTAGATGGTATCGGCGGTATTGGCGGGTTCATGCAATTGCTGTCTTTCATAACTTCTTTTGGCTTCCAGTAACAGCAGGTACAAATACAGGCGTATCGCTTTTTCTTTACCCGGGCGGTTTTCTTTCAACTCATCATTCATTTTTAAAACGAACTGCTGCACCCGGTCAATTTCATCGGCAGCCAGCTGGAACAAAGGCCTGCCGGTATAATCAAAAAAAGGAAATTCTTTGGGGATGCCGGCTGCGGGTACCAGGTCGTTTAGAAAGTCTTCATTGAATAAAATGTAATAACCAAATGCATCGGCGCTGATGTTGTTTTTTGAGAAAACCTGGTTGGGCCAGGTAAAGCTCATGGTGCGGGGCTGGTGTTTAAAGTGCTCCAGGCCCAGTTGCATATCCACCTGCCCGGTAATAGTTATGCTTATGCGATAAAAAGCCGATTTCAAAGGGCCCAGCGAAGGTTTTAATCCGCGGCTTGAATACAGCTCAAATCCTTCAACAGGATGAATGCTTTCGAGGTTGTTATAACCGAAATTGGAGGTATCATCTTCCTGTCTGTGCAAACGCCTGAAACCTTTCAATACATATTGTGGTATGGCGGGTGAGGCGGTGGTTGCTTTTTTACCCATAGGAATCTTGTAAAGAGCAAAGGTATTGCAAAAACAAAGTCCATTCGCGGGCTGGCAAATGGACTTTGTCAATGAGTGTCTTTCCGTTATTAGTTCCAGGTAAAGTCGAGCGGTACATTCAGTTTGATGCCAAAATTGCGGCCCATATTGAATACACCCATTCTACCGGTAACATTATTTACTGCGGTATATTTTAACCGGCTTAAATGATTTTGATAGGCTACATCGCCCAGATTGTAAGCGGTGAAACGGAGGCTGAACAGTGTTTTCCCTTTGCTTACAAAATCGCCGCCAATGCCTGCATTGATTAACCAGTAACCGGGGGTGGCAGTCTCGGTATCGAAGCCGGTAAAGGGATGGCCTTGTTTAAAGGTATAATCACTTTCCAGATTCATGTGCAGGTTGCGGAGTGTTTTTCCCTTGGATAAAAAGGTTACGGCCAAATCGGTGAACAACCGGGCTGCAGGAATAAAGGGAATGTCTTTGGTTCCATCCACTTCATTGACAAACCGGGCGCGGGTATACGAAAAAGCGTTTCTGAAGTGCAACCAATCCAGCGGGTGGGGGTGAATGTCGAGCGCCAGTTCTGCACCATATAAATTGGCATCGTTCTGATCGAAACGATATACGTTCAATTTATTGCCGCCATCATCGAGTATGGAATCTGCACCGGCGCTGTTTGCCATTTTTTCATAAAAGATAAAATGGCTGAGGTGATTATAGAACAAGCTTGTTTCCAATGAAACGTGTTGTGAGTTCAGTTCAAAACCACCATCTGCCTGTAAACTGGTTTCTGATTTCAGGTCATTGGCGCCAACTTCGTAACGGTTGGTACCTTCATGAGCGCCATTGCTGGCCAGTTCTGCGAAGTTAGGCGCTCTGAAACCACGGGCTACATTGAGTTTAAGCGTAATCAGGTCACTGGTGGCATAGCTCAGACCCACACTGCCCGATACGTTGGAGAAGTTGCGGGAAAAAGCGGTGAACTTAAGCTGGTTGTCTACATCCATCGGTTTTCCATTCACGTGACGGGTATCCAGCCGAATGCCGCCATTGAGCGAGAGTTTATTTTTATGGTATTGGGTAAACACAAAACCACCAATGTCAAACAGGTCGTAGTCGGGAATGATCACTTCTTCTGCCTTATTGGTATTGCTTTGCGACATGCCGGTAACACCTATGGTTGTTTTCCAGTTTTGGGTAGCAGGGAGGTGCCAGCGCAGGGCATAGTTGATCGTTTTCAAATTAAACCAGGCATCCGGGGTATTGACCTCATCGGTATTGCCATATTCCTTCCGCTGGTTTTGCTGATAACCAAGGGTAACATCCAGATTGCTTTTACCAATGGCAAAGTTGTTGTCTGATGAAACTTTAAAGTGACGGATGTGTTGATAAGGGATCTCCGGCGTAATGGTTTTAAAATCTTCGTGGGTAGGGATGCTTTCAACTCCGCCGGGTATGGCTTTTATAAAGGCGCCGGTGGCACTGTCGCGATCCCCTTCTATCATCCCGATGTGTTGGTCAAAATTACTAACCAGCAAATGGCTATAACCCCAACTGCCGGTATAACCCAGCATACCACCAAAGTTCTTATTATAGAATTTGGAGTTAAACACGCGGCCATCGTACTTGTTCTTATAATCTTCAGCGCCTTTGTAGGAGCCATATACATTCCAGCTAAAGCCATTCTTTGTACCTGCAGCATCGCCATAAAAACCACGCAGGGCGTTGTTGGTTTGGTATTCACTCAATACATTCGCAGTAATGTGTCCATCGGCAACAGGCCGTTGCGTAATGATATTGATAACACCGGCCAATGCATCGCTGCCATACATGAGAGAGGCGGGTCCTTTCAACACTTCTACCCGTTGAATGCTGTAGTCGTCAATTTCTATCCCATGTTCATCGCCCCATTGCTGACCTTCCTGACGAACGCCATCATTGATGGTAACTACACGGTTATAACCAAGCCCCCGGATAAACGGCTTTGAAATGGCCGGCCCGGTCGACAACCCATTCACGCCTGGTACTGTTTTGGCCAGGGCATCGATGGCATTGGTGGCCGATATATTAAACAGTTGTTCTTTCTTTAATACTTCAACAGGTTGCGGCGATTGCCTGATGCGGGTTGCCGCCGATACACCGGTTACGGTCACTTCTTCATTTTCTACTACAGCTTCCTTTAATGCAAAATCTTTTTGGGTTTCACCGTTTACGCTCACGGTTTCTATAACAGTTGAATAACCCCTGTAAGTGATCTCGATCAGGTATTTACCGGTATTTAGATTGGTAATGCGGTAATTGCCTTTATCGTCAGAGATGGTGCCTTTTTTCAGATCGTGCACATAAATGCTGGCGCCCGGTAATGATTCGCCTGTTTTGGCATCGGTTATTTTACCGGTAAGCACGCCGGCCAGCGGGGCAGTGACAGGTGCTGTATGATGAGAGACTGGTGCAATTTCTTGTTGGCTGTAGGTAAATAAGCTGAGTATACTATATAAAAAGGTAAGGATAGCACTTACTGATTTCATCTGATGGTTCATAAACAAATGAGTTTGAACAGTCCACAAGGGTCTGTCTGGATTAAGTTGGTGGTGGTTGTTTCCCGGGTTGTAATTGTATGCATACAATGGCTTTTAATGCAGCATGCATAAAAAACGATGGAAGCAATAAAGAATAGATCAGGCAGCTACAACCGGGGGCGCGCGAAGTGAATGGAAGTATTTGAATACAGCCGGGATGGTGAAGATAGGAGCAGGGTGCGGCTGGTTAACGAGGGTTACCGGCACTTCTATTGAAGGAACGGTAGTCTCTGTGAATGGCAGATTGAAATCGTTGATACAACCGCAGGCAAATTGTATTTCCTGGCCTGAAACGGGTTTTGATGACGTTGCATGTTGTTTGGAAGCGTGTAACCAGTTATGCAGATACAGGCCCACACCCATCTTCTGGCTGAACACCAGGATGAGTAGCACGGTGGTGAGCTTGGTTATGATCCGCTTTCCTGTCATCGGGGACAAAAATAGAGAAATTTGCAACATTATTACAAATTTTCTCTGTAACTCTAATCCCTGTTTTTAATTCCCCAGTCTGAAAGGCTTCTCAGGATCGGTCTCAAGGAGTTACCCTTTGCGGTTAATTCATATTCAACGCGGGGTGGTACTTCAGCATACACGATCCGTTTTATTAATCCGTCTTTTTCCAGTTCACGCAGTTGTAATACCAGCATTCGTTCGGTTACATTGGGAATGGAGTCGCGCAGTTCGCTGTAGCGCATTTTACCGCGGGTCAGTCTGAACATAATGGCGGGTTTCCATCTGCCGCCGATGGCATTAAGGGTGTACGACATGCCACAGTCCTTATCTATTTGCTGTTTATTAAGCGTATTGGTGGAATTCTCTTTGCGCATTACTTACATTTTTGATAGTACCTAACAACATTATATGTACCGGCAAATGTACTATGCAACCAATAGTTTTGCAAGCAATAAAAAGATTACTATGAAGAGATTAACAAACAAAGTTGTATTTATTACCGGCGGCAGCAGAGGGATAGGAGCAGGTATTGCTAAGCGTATGGCAGCAGAAGGCGCCGATGTGGTGATAACCTATGTACATGCAGCCGACCAGGCGAAACAGGTGGTTGATGAAATTAAAAAGTCAGGACAGCAGGCTTTGGCCATTGCGGTTGATAATGCTTCGCCCGATGCCATTCATGCAGCTATTGAAAAAGCCGTTGCCACGTTTGGCCGTATTGATATTCTTGTGAACAATGCCGGCATTTATGTTGCCAAACCACTGGCTGAGTATACCGTGGCCGATTTTGACACTACGATGGCCGTGAATGTACGGGCTGTATTCCTGGCTTCACAAAAAGCGGCGCAATATATGAAAGAAGGTGGCCGCATTATTACCATTGGCAGTAATATGGCGGAACGGGTTGCATTCCCAACAGGTAGTTTGTATGCCATGAGCAAAACGGCTTTGATAGGTTTAACAAAGGGCCTTGCCCGTGACCTGGGTGGTAAGGGCATTACTGTGAATATGATACAACCCGGGCCGGTTGATACCGATATGAACCCGGCCGACGGCGCCCATGCGGATATACTTCGTAACGCCATGGCCATTCCTACATATGGCAAACCGGAAGATATAGCCGAACTGGCCACCTACCTGGCCAGTGAAACCAGCCGTTTTATGACGGGCGCTTCATTAACCATCGATGGTGGATTTAGCATTTAAGCAGTATACAATAAAAAACCCTCACACCGGCAATACCGGGACGAGGGTTTTATATTGACATGTTTGATGAGGCAGAATAATTACCATGAAACTTATCAGACGAGGGATTACAAAGACGAAAATGTACCTGTATCCTGCTCCTGTAGGGCTTCACATCAAAAGTACTTTCTCTCTGGACACTTTTTTAATACCAGTTAATGCTTATTAAACGCATTCCCACATGGTATTTTCGGTGGCTATCACCTGCATGGTTCCGTTAGAGGATAGAGTTACATTTTTTAATGTGTACAAGCCGGGCTTGCAGTTTCCTGGAACTGTTAGTCCATCAATGATTGCTTCAGCCGGTAAGCTGCCTCCGTCACCGGCGTTAACCTTTTCAGTAATTTCAATTGATTGCATCGGGCAGAAATAAAGCACCATTTTACCAAAGTTGCTTTCCAATCTTACCGGTGAAATGTTTGCTGTCACTGTTTCACCATGCGACAGTTTTTCTTCTTTCATTCTCTGTTGCAGTACATGCGGTTGAGAATAAGAAGTAATAACAACCGGAGTTGATTTTTCTGACTCAGCAGGTTTACCCTTTGCACCAAAGAGATTGCTGAAAAGGGAGGTGTGTTCTTTTTTCATATCTCTTAAATTTTTAGTTACAAAAAAACAATACTAAAAAGAGGTCTTCTTATACGAGCGTATAATCTGGCTTAATAACTTATTGTTCCGATCTATTCAGTAAATAGGATACAGCGTTGTACAATTCGTCTTTCTTCGGATTCTATTAGCGGTGTTATAAAGGTTCCAATCCATATTATCGGCTAAATAGGGGTGGAGCTAAAAAGAGGATAATATGACTCAATTAATACTACCTGAAATAGACAGCGGTTACCTGTAAAGTGCTGCTTTGTTTTAATTGGTGAAATGCATACAAAAGGTATGCTGTATAACTATGCTTTCGTCTGGTTTGTTCTCAAAATGGTGGAGATCGAAAATTCCGTTTCCCTGGTTCATCTATCGATGCGATGCCTGTTATGAAGTTGTTGAAATGTGTTCCCCCACTTTTCAAACGTACTGTTGTGCTTACTTCCAATGATAAAAGATCAAAAATTATGCCGGTCGAATTCTATCCAATTGCTATAAGAATTACTGTTCCTCTTTTATGATATCCTTTATTTGATGTCGTTATTATATTGCTGTAGGCAGATGGTTATTGTTTCACTTCTTATCTATACGTTGAATACGCCTGTTGCGTTGGCAATGTTCCTGCGTTCACGGTGAAAGAAGTGTTAATAGCAACTGGATTTTTTACTCTAACCTAATTTACTTCTTTTTTCTGGTATACTAATGCACCACCCACATTAAAATTTAAATTTTACAAAAATCTGAAAATGATGAAAGCGTGTCGAAACAGGGAGCAGGCATTGCCATCGAAGGTGTATTAAAATCGAACAAATCAGGGTTACTGAATAGCTGCGGTTTCCGCAAAAAACATCAATGCCGGTTTTGGGAACTGGGGGTAGGTTTTCCCCAAAGCGTCGATTATCCTGTGCTGTTTACGGTTCAGGTTTATCAATATGGGTTGGCATTGATTTATTGAGATTAGCGTTCATATGTATCAAATATTATCCGCTATGGAAAAATGGTTCGAACTGATAAAGCAAAAATTGGAGTCCTGGTTGATGCTATCGATAAAAATGCTGCCTAACCTGTTATTGGCCGTGCTTGTCTTTACCGCTTTCTTTTTTTTGGCCAAATTCCTTAGAAAGATAGTGAACAAACTATTGGTGAGGGTATCGCACAAACCAACCATCAGTGGGTTGTTTTCGAGCATATTTTTTATTGTTGTTCTTTTGGTGGGTCTTTTTATCAGCCTGCAATTGCTGCATCTTGAAAAAACCATTGCTTCCCTGCTGGCGGGGGCTGGTATTATTGGCCTGGCATTGGGTTTTGCCTTCCAGGATCTTACGGCCAACTTCATATCAGGGGTATTCATCATTTTCAGAAAACCTTTCGATATTGGCAATATTGTAGACACAAACGGCTTTACCGGAATTGTGGAAGAAATACAATTGCGGTCAACCACCATTCGCACATTTCAGGGTCTGCACATTATGTTGCCGAATAAGGAAATATTCCAGAAGCCAATTACCAATTATTCTCTGAGTGGCAAACGGCGCATCGATGTTGACCTTACTTTCCCCGGAAAGTCGAATTTTCAGACTATTGAGCAACAAATTAAGGATGCGCTGCTACATGTTCCTGAGGTGAAGGACGAAAAAGTGCAGGTATTGTTTGTTGACTATAATGGCGATACTGTTAAAATGGAAGTGCATTGCTGGATCGACAATACCATAGAAATGGGCTTCAACAATACCCGCGATAAGGTGTTAAGGCAGATACATGCGGCCGTTACCTCGCATTTGTAAAGTTATCCGTTAATAATAGAACCACCGTTGGGGTGCAATACCTGTCCGGTCATATAGGAGGCGTCCTTTGAAGCCAAAAAAAGATAGCTGGGCGCTACTTCAACCGGTTCGCCGGCCCTATGTAAGGGCGTGTTTTCACCATGGTGTTTGTTGCCTTCTTTATCATTGGTGGCGGTAGCAAGGGGCGTCCAGATGGGGCCCGGGGCCACGCCATTCACCCTGATCTCTTTACTAACCAGGCTGGCCGAGAGGCTACGGGTAAAAGCGACAATAGCGCCTTTGGTGGCGCTGTAATCCAACAGCATGGCATTGCCCTGGTAGGCTGTTACAGAACTGGTATTAATAATGGCGCTGCCTTTGGGCATATGGGGTAACGCGGCCTGCGTGATCCAGATCATGGCAAAAACATTCACCTGAAAAGTATGTATCAGGTTTTCGGTGGTTATATCTTCCAGTCCCTGGGTCTGGTGCTGGGTGCCGGCATTGTTAACGAGGATATCTATCTGGCCAAAATGAGTTACCGTTTTTTCAACCAGTTGGCGGCAAAAAGCTTCCTGGCTTATATCTCCGGGTATCAACAATACTTCCCCGCCGTATTTTTCAATCAATTTTTTTGTTGACCTGGCATCTTCATGTTCATTCAGATAATTTATAGCCACTTTAGCACCTTCTTTGGCAAACAGAATGGCCACTGCCTTACCAATACCGCTGTCGCCGCCGGTAATAAGGGCGATCTTGTTTTTCAACTTCCCACTGGGTTGATGCGTTACATCATCCACTATAGGTTTATGGTCCATCTGCTTTTCACTGCCCGGCAAAGTTTGGGTCGGTTTCATATCAATTGGTTTATTGTATACTGGAAAAAAACTGTGCCTCGTATTACCCGCGTTCAAACCCAAACAGCCGCGCATCATCGTCTTGCAGGCCCAAGGCCAGGCGGGTAATTATCTGCGCTGCTATAATGCTGAATGTTATTCCATTACCACCCAGTCCGAGCGCGAAATACGTATGCGGTTTACCTGGCAGGCTGCCAATATAGGGCAGTCCATCGCGGGTGGAAGCAAAGGTGCCGGCCCATTGAAAATCGGTCCTGAAATGAATGGCAGGAAATAACCTCCTGAATGCGTGTTCCAAGGCCTTTGCTTTGGTTGGCAGGGCCCGGTCGCGCAGGTAAGGACTGGAGAAATCATCGTCCCTGCCACCGATGAGAACACGATTGTCGCCGGTTGTGCGCAGGTACAAATAGGGACGGGCTGTTTCCCAGATCAGGGCATTACGATACCAGAAATGATCGGTATTGCCGGCCTCGCTAACGATGGCATAGGTTGAATGCAGGGTTTGCACTTTTTGTGGAATAAATTGGGCCGATTCATATCCACAGGCAATAACCAGCTTCCGGGCTTTTATCTTTTTGCCTTCATCAGTTACAAGGTGTACCCCGCGCTGGTTCTCCCCAAAATGGCTGATGGCGGTATGGTCATATACTTCCACACCCAATTGACGGCAACGATGCAACAGTGCATGGGTGAGGCTATAGGCTTTTACTTCGGCTGCATCGCTGGAAAGGAGGGCGGCATCTTTTTCAAATCCAAATTTGTCGTTTATAGCGTTTTTGTCGAGCCATTGCAAGTCTATACCGCATTGTTTGCGAAGGGTATATTCCTGTTTCAGGGCAGCTACGTCTTTTTTGTAAGAAGCGAATTGCAGGCTTGGGCGGCGGTTAAAACCGGCTTCGGCCCATTGCCCGCAAATGTTTTCCAGATCGTCGATGGCCTTCAGGCAAAGCAGGTAACTGCGCACCGCATCTTTTTCACCCCTTTTTTCAATCAGTTCCCTGAGCGGAACATCAATTTCATATTGCAACAAGGCGGTGCTGGCAGCCGTACTGCCCATGCCTACATGGCGTTTATCAACAACCACTGTTTTAAATCCGGCATTACATAAATGCCAGGCGGCCAGTGCGCCACTGATACCGGCTCCCATTATTACCACATCGGTACGTATATCGTTTTGCAGGGAAGGATAGGAGTGAATAATGCCTTTGTCGAGCAGCCAGAAAGGATATTCCGATCTTAAGTCCATGTTCAATTGCTAATTAAGAAGTATGCCACTGTTCCAATGGCATATCATTTGAAAGTGTAACACTAGCAAAGCGTTTACTGCTAAATGCTTACTATGAGTGGTTTTTACAGGTATTGCCAGTGCAATCGCTGTTGGCGTATTGCCTATTGCCGGGAAACTTATTGCTCAACCTGAGGTAGCAGGAAATATTAAATATGAAAACGATGCTTGATACCAAGGCATAAATCAACATGGAAAAAAATAGTATATCAATACCCAATCAATTGGATTTTCTATCAGGTGGTGGTGATATGGGTGAGCGGATCCGCAATTTTGACTGGGGGAGCACGCCATTTGGAAATCCGGAATCCTGGGAGCAAGGTTTAAAGACCTGTGTACGCATTATTCTTACCTCAGCGCAACCCATGTTTGTATGGTGGGGGCCTTCGCTCATCAATATTTATAACGACCAGTATGCGCATTTTCTGGGTGTAAAGCATCCGGCCGCTTTAGGCGCCAAAGCTGAAG
>JAJKIL010000335.1 GCA_021154515.1 Niastella sp.
GTTTGATCTTTCTTGATCTTGGGCTGTATTTCGTAATACAGGTTGGGGCGGTTAAAAGAAGAAATAAAGATATCTGGTTCTTTCAATGCCAGGTTCTTTATAATATCACTTTGTACTTTAGGTGTAGCTGTGGCGGTTAAGGCAATAACCGGGATGTCAGGATTGATCTGCGTCATCATTTCACGCAACCTTCTGTATTCAGGACGGAAATCATGTCCCCATTCTGAGATACAGTGAGCTTCATCAACCGCAAAAAAAGAAAGTTTCAGATCAGAGAAGAACTCCAGGTTTTCCTGCTTGGTCAATGTTTCCGGCGCAACATACAACATTTTTGTGCGCCCGCTAAGCAGGTCATCATGCACCTCGCGTATTTCCTTTTTTGTTAAAGTAGAGTTAAGAAAATGCGCTACCTCATCTTTACTACTGTAACTGCGCACCAGGTCAACCTGGTTTTTCATCAGCGCAATAAGCGGGCTAATGATTATAGCAACGCCTTCGCTCATGATGGCCGGTAACTGGTAGCACAAGCTTTTTCCACCACCGGTAGGCTTAATTACAAACGTATCTTTTCCTGCTAATAAAGTTTTTATGATGGCTTCCTGGTTGCCTTTAAAATGATCGAATCCAAATTGCTCCTGGAGAGCTTGATGTAAAGAAGCGCTGGAAATAGTAGTAGAAGAGTTTGACGCTTTTGTCTTTGCTACTGTAGTGTCTTTCTGAAGTTTTGCCGTTTTTGACGACGTTTTTTTTGATGTGGTTGACATTGCTCAAATTGTTTCCTTCGCACAGATTGTTTCAGAAAATATTTATTTACGTGCCTGTTTATTGCCGGGTTATTAACGGCAATAAATGGTTAAAGTTGCCCTTTGTTAGCAAATCGTCAGATCAGTTTGAATGGGTTTAAAATCAGGCCATTTTAGGATAAAGATGTAACAGGCATCTTGTAAAGGGATGCGAATTTAATTCATTTTTGTTGTTATGCCAACCTTTTAATGGTCAATAAATCATATTTTAAAACCTACTTAAGTGATCTGTAGGTCGTTAACATTGTTTTATTAGATACTACAGCAGGATTCCTTTTAAAGTGCTTAACTTAATAACGTCAGCGTTGTTATTGCTATAGTTCTGAAAATGCCTGTCTTAGCTCAAAGGCAGGTATAAAGCTTTGTGTAATTAACATTTTCAAGTAGGTTTGCCTTAATATGTCAACTTTGTCTGCCATTGATATTAAGTCTGTTGCGCTTCGAACCATTGGGTTGGAAGCAGAGGCTATTGCATCGTTACAAACCATGGTGAACGATGATTTTGAGCGTGCGGTTAAAGCTATTTATGAAACCAAAGGCCGGGTGATTATTAGTGGTATTGGTAAGAGTGCATTGATTGCCCAGAAACTGGTGGCAACATTAAACTCAACCGGTACCCCTGCTGTTTTTTTACATGCAGCCGATGCCATTCATGGCGATCTGGGTATGGTTCAGCAGGATGATGTAGTGATGATAATCAGCAAAAGTGGCGAAAGCCCTGAAATAAAAGTATTGGTTCCGTTGGTTAAGAACTTCGGCAACACGCTGATTGGTATGGTGGGCAATATCGCTTCCTTCCTGGCCAGGCAGTCGGGTATAGTGTTAAACACAACTGTGTCACAGGAGGCCTGTCCAAACAACCTGGCGCCTACATCAAGCACAACGGCCCAGTTAGTAATGGGTGATGCCATAGCGGTAAGTTTGATGGAATTGAGAGGGTTTACCTCTGAAGACTTTGCCCGGTTCCACCCCGGTGGTACGCTCGGCAAAAAGTTATACCTGCGTGTATCTGAATTGTATGTAAATAACGAAAAACCCCAGGTAAGCGAATTGGCTTCATTGAAAGAAGTGATCATGGAGATCTCAAAAAAGCGACTGGGCACAACAGCGGTTACCGATGCAAACAATCGCCTGTTGGGCATTATCACCGATGGCGATCTGCGCCGGATGCTTGAAAAGAATATTCCTTTAGACAGCGTTACCGCTAAAGAGATCATGACCCTGAACCCCAAAACCATTACGGCCGATGCGCTGGCTGTAGAAGCACTTGATCGTTTGCGAAAGTTCGACATCAACCAACTGGTGGTGGTAACGGCCGATGCATTGTACCTTGGATTCATTCATTTGCACGATCTTATCAGGGAAGGGCTCATTTAGTTAATTAATTATACAACAAGATTGTAACTTTATCAATAATGTTGTCAATCTTTCGTTCAGAACGGAATTACACATTAACAAAAAACCCTATTAACATTTTGGGCTTAGCCGAAGGACAACTTTACAAAAAATGAACAAACAAACTTACGTAGCAATAATGGCAGGGGGTATAGGCAGTCGTTTCTGGCCTGCAAGTAGAACCAACTATCCGAAACAGTTCCTGGATATTCTTAATACCGGTAAAACACTTATCCAGGCTACCTATGACCGGTTTGCTGCTTTTATTCCTGCTGAGAACATTTATGTTGTAACCTCCAATGAATATATAAATATTGTAAAGAAGCAATTGCCTCAATTGCCATTACAAAATATTCTGGGAGAACCTTCCCGAAAAAATACAGCCCCCTGTATTGCCTATATCTCTTATAAATTACACCAGCTCGATCCGCAGGCCTCATTGATCATTGCTCCTTCAGATCACCTGATCCTCGATCCGGTGGCTTTTAATAAAGTTTGTTTTGAAGCGCTCAGTTTTGTGGGCAAACACAATGCGCTGGTAACGCTGGGCATTAAACCCACATACCCTAATACCGGTTATGGTTATATACAGTACGAACAGCAAACGGTAAGTGACAATGTGTATAAAGTAAAAACCTTTACAGAAAAGCCAACAGTTGAGCTGGCCAAAACATTTATTGCCAGTGGTGAATTCTTATGGAATGCCGGCATATTTGTATGGCAGGTAAAAAACATTATTACTGCTTTTGAAAAATACCTGCCCGAAATGTATGAAGTATTTGAGGCAGAAAAACCACATTTCAATACCACGGAAGAAGTGCCGGCATTACAACGCATTTATCCACTTTGCACAAATATCTCCATTGACTTTGGTATCATGGAAAAAGCCGATAATGTATATGTTATCCCATCTTCATTTGGCTGGAGCGATCTCGGTAGCTGGAACAGCGCCTGGGAAAACCTGGAAAAAGATTACATGCACAATGCCTCCGGTGGCGGTAATGTTATTGTGTTCGACACACATCGTTGCATGATACAAACCCCCACAGATAAACTCGTAGTGCTGCAGGGGTTGGAAGACTACATTGTAGTTGATACCAACGATGTACTGCTTATTTGTAAAAGAGAGAAAGAGCAGGACATTAAAGAATATGTAGCAGAAATAAAAAGGAATAAGGGAGATAAGTACCTTTAAGTATGGTCACACTCAACAATATTCTTTTTCTCGACATAGAAACTGTTCCGCAACACGATAGCTATGAAAAAATGACGCCTGAATGGAAAGCCCTCTGGGCCCTGAAGGCGGCTTATTTAATACGCAATAAGGAAGAAGAAACGGTTGAAACCATTTATAACCGGGCCGGCATATATGCAGAGTTTGGTAAGGTTGTATGTATCACCTGCGGAATTATTCAGGGGTATCACCCTGCCAAGAAACTTGTGTTGAAGTCGTTTTGCGGTGATGATGAAAGAGAAATATTGTTACAGTTTGCCGATATGCTGAAGCGCTGGGCTACCGATGCCAATAAATGTTTGTGCGCCCATAACGGAAAAGAATTTGATTTTCCCTTTCTGTGCCGGCGAATGATCATCCATAATATTCCGCTGCCCGCCATTCTCAATACCCGTGGCAAGAAGCCCTGGGAAATAAACCACCTCGATACTATGGAATTGTGGCGTTTTGGTGATTATAAAAACTTTACTTCATTGAACCTGCTGGCCACCACACTCGGCATTCCCACGCCAAAAGATGATATTGATGGCAGCATGGTATGGGAAGTATACTGGAAGGAAAGAAACCTGGAACGCATTGTTTGTTACTGCCAGAAAGATGTGGTTACTGCCGCCCAGGTGTATTTGCGAATGACAGGTGAAGAATTGTTGGATGCAGCCAGTATCGAGATAAAACAATAAAGTTGAGAAGTATGGATATTGAATCATTACGCGACTATTGTTTATCAAAACCAGCAGTTGAAGCAACCTTTCCCTTTGGACCGGAAACCCTCGTGTATAAAGTGGGTGGGAAGGTCTTTTTAATTTGCTCTTTAAATCACGAAACATTTCAGTTTAACGTGAAATGCGATCCCGAAAAAGCCATCGAACTGCGGGAGCGTTACGATTGTGTACAACCAGGCTACCATATGAACAAAAAGCACTGGAATACCATTGTAGTTGATGGAAGTGTAAACAATTCCCTGTTGAAAGAATGGATCGATGATTCCTACGACCTGATCGTGGCAAGCCTTCCGGCAAAAGCCCGGGAGCAACTGAAAGGAAAAAAATAATCTCTACCATTTTCAAATTCTCAACTTGAGCCAGCTATCCATCCAATCCAAATTACCCCAGGTAGGCACAACTATATTTACGGTGATGAGTGCCCTGGCTACTGAGCACAAAGCAGTAAACCTGGGTCAGGGGTTTCCTGATTTCCCTATGAGCGCCGAACTCACGGCACTGGTAACGGAAGCCATGCAAAACGGGTTCAATCAATATGCGCCCATGCCCGGCTACATGCCCTTACGCGAAGCCATTGCAGAAAAGATTGAATTTCTATATAGCACAAAAGTTAATCCCGATACCCAGATCACCATTACTCCCGGTGGCACCTATGCTATTTATACCGCGCTTACCACGGTATTGCAACCCGGCGATGAAGTAATTGTTTTTGAACCGGGTTACGATAGCTATATTCCCAACATCGTTGTGAATGGCGCTATACCGGTGCGCATCGATCTGCAGTTTCCCGAGTATAAGATCAATTGGGCCGAAGTGCGCCAGCGCATTACACCCAAAACAAAAATGATTATGCTGAACTCGCCGCACAACCCCACGGGCGCGGTGTTGCGCTCAGCTGATATTCAGCAATTGCGTGCGGTAGTGCAGGGCACCAATATTATTATCGTTAGCGATGAAGTGTACGAGCATATTGTATTTGATAATGTAAAACACCAATCCATATTACGGTATCCCGATCTGGCCGAAAGAAGTTTTGTATGTTTCTCTTTTGGCAAAACATATCATTGCACGGGCTGGAAGCTGGGTTACGCCGTAGCGCCTGACGCCTTTACCCGCGAATTTCGCAAGGTGCATCAGTTCAACTGCTTTAGCTGTCATACCCCTTCACAGGTAGCACTGGCCACCTTCCTTCGTAATAAAGATTCTTATTTAACGCTGGGCTCCTTTCTGCAACAAAAGCGTGATTACTTTTTACAGCTCATGAAAAATACCCGGTTCTCCATGCTGGATAGTAAAGGCAGTTATTTTATTTGCGCACAGTATGATCGCATCAGTGATGAAAGCGATAAAGACTTTGCTGTTCGCATTACAAAGGAATTTGGGGTGGCCGTTATCCCTGTTTCTGCTTTTTACCAGGATGGCACCGATAACAAAGTGGTTCGTTTTTGTTTTGGCAAAAAAGAAGAAACCCTGGCCCTGGCTGCCGAACGATTGGCGCGTGTATAAATTAACTTAATGTCCCTTCTTTTTTAGCTAATCCCTTTTTAAATTAGCTCCATGATCTCGTTGATACCAATGCAGCCCGAACACGCCAGTGCCGTACTGGAAATATATGGCCATGGCATAGCGTCAGGCATGGCCACCTTCGAAACAACCGTGCCCGACTGGAACACGTTTGATCTCAAATATCTTCCGCATTCAAGAATTATTGCCATGCAGGAAAATGAACCGGTAGGGTGGGCTGCCCTTACGCCTGTATCTGCCAGGGAATGTTACAATGGCGTGGCTGAAGTAAGCGTATATGTGCATCAGCAACATCAACGAAAAGGTATTGGCAGGATCTTGCTGGAAGAACTAATTAACACTAGTGAGCAAAACGGAATATGGTCATTGTTAAGCGTAATACATGAAGAGAACAGGGCCAGTATTCACTTACATGAACAATGTGGCTTTCGCTACATTGGTTATCGCGAACGTATTGCCCAACTCGATGGTATATGGCGAACAACCGTTATGCTTGAAAAGCGAAGTAAATTGGTAGGACAATAACAAAACTTTGCCGCTGAGATTAAAATCTCATTAAAGGGAAAAAGTTAATATTAATCTTCATTACATCCCGACACTCATTGTCACTTTAAAGTCGTTATAGCATTTAACCGTTCTATAACAAACCTTTCATTCAATTCAGCGTCATATATATGACTATGCATTAGAGGTAATTAGCCCGATTTGTTAGCAGCTGGTTAATTGGAGTTCCCGGGCAAACTCAGCACGATTGTTTCACGTATAGTTTCCTGTTAAACGAATATTGCCATTGCTTTTATAGCGTCAAGATATTTCAGACGGTTTATTTTTCATGGATTGGACAAAACACAAAGGGGCTTTTTCGCGAGCCCTTTTCTTTTTTATAAAAGTGAAGGATGTTTATTTCAGTAATTGATAGGCAATGAGGCTCATGATGTATGCCAGACCGGTCATATATACCAGTTGAATAAGCGGCCACTTCCAGCTACGGGTTTCGCGTTTAACAATGGCCAGCGTGCTCATACACTGCATAGCGAAGGCATAAAATATCATCAGGGAAATACCGGTGGCCAGTGTGTATACCTTAGTCCCATCGGGCCGTACTGCTGCATTCATTTTTTGCATCAGCGTACTTTCATCCGCATCAGAGCCGCCTTCCACACTATATAAAGTAGCCATGGTTCCAACAAAAACTTCGCGGGCGGCAAAAGAAGTGATCAAAGCAATACCAATCTTCCAGTCGTACCCCAGTGGCTTAATAACGGATTCAATGCTATGACCCAGCATACCAGCATAGGAGTTCTGCAATAATTCGGTATTCTTTAAACGGGTAAGCGCTGCTTCCTGTTCAGGATGTAGTTTTACTTGCTGCTCGTAACGCGCCTTTACCCCGTTCATTCTTTCCCGGGGGCCATAGGTGCTCAATGCCCACAGTATAAGGCTGATGACCATAATAACCCTGCCGGCGTCAAACACAAAGATCTTCGCCTTGTTGATCATGGTTACAATTACATTCTTCCAGCGTGGGGCACGGTATACCGGCAACTCCAATATGAAAAAGCTTTTTTCTTTTATATCAATAAAAAAGCGGGCAATGTACGATACCAGCATCGACATAATTGGTCCCAGCAAGTACAGGCCCATCATCACCAGTCCCTGCAATCCTAAAAAGCCGAGGAACATTTTTTTCGGAATAACCAACCCTATCAGAATGGTATATACCGGCAGGCGGGCGCTGCAACTCATTAATGGGGTAACCAGTATGGTGAGTAATCTTTCTTTTTTGTTTTCAATATTGCGGGCGCTCATGATGGCGGGCACGGCGCAGGCAAACCCACTGATCATGGGCATTACACTTTTACCGTTCAACCCCACCTTACGCATCAGCTTATCGGTTAAAAAACTAATGCGGGCCATATAACCGGTATCTTCTAAAATAGTCACCAGGCCAAACAGGATCATGATCTGTGGTACAAAAACCAGTATACCACCCAACCCGGCCATAATACCGTTAATGAACAGATCGGTTAACCAGCCACCAGGTAATACATTGCTAAACCAGTTGCTGAGGTGCGAAAAGCTCCAGTCGATAAAATTCATCGGGTACTCGGCCAGCCAGAACACGCTTTGAAACAGCAGGAACAATACAGAAAGCAGAATGAGGTATCCCCAACGCCGGTGCAGGAAAATATTATCCAGCTTTTCGGTGAACAGGGTTTTTTGCAGCGGCGATGGTTCGGTTACTGATTGTTTCAGAATGGCGCCAATACGCTGATACCGCTGTAGAATTTCTTCTGCCTGCGTTTTTGTATGGTTGAAATTATTCGCCCCTTCAATCGCTTCTATTTTATCATGCAGGTTTTTGTTCAGGGCAAAAGATTCATGATTGATGAGGTAATGAATGGCTTTGTAATCACTTAATTCGGGGAACAGCTCCTTTACGCTGCCAATGGCCGCCGGGGCCAGGGCTTCGTTATTGATAAAATCGCGTACGGGCGCTTTGTATAATTCCAGGGCGGTTTGTTCGATGGCCTTCTTTAAAGGTTGAATGCCCTTGTTTTTTCGGGGGTTAATGGGAATTACCGGTACACCCAGTTCTCTTTCCAGTTCCGGCACATCAATCTGAATGCCCTTGGTGCGGGCAATATCCATCATGGTGAGGCCCACCACTACCGGAATTTTCAGGTCAATGATCTGGGAGGCGAATAGCAAATTGCGTTTCAGGTTGCTGGCATCTGCAATCAACACCACCATTTCCGGTTCCTCCACATCTTTATCCTGCCGCATTAATACGCGGTAAGCCACCCATTCATCTTCCCGCCGGGGGTACAGGCTGTACGTTCCGGGCAGGTCAATAATAGAGGCGCTCAACCCGTCAGACAATTGACAAGTACCTACTTTTTTGTCTACCGTTACCCCAGGGAAGTTACCCACTTGCTGGTTCAGGCCGGTTAAAACATTGAACAGGGAACTTTTACCGCTGTTTGGATTTCCTACTAATGCAATATGTATCGTCTTCGCCATTACTAAAATACCCTTTCACCTAAGCAAAAGGGTTAAAACAAGGTTGCAAAAGTACCGATTTAACCGGCCCCGGCTTTACGAGATAAGTAAAAACTTACTCCAGCACCATTATAAATCCGTCGTGCGCGCCCAGGGTAA
>JAJKIL010000336.1 GCA_021154515.1 Niastella sp.
ATGCGCGTTTACTAAATTAGGGAACCGCCGTATACCGAACGGTACGTACGGTGGTGGGAGAGGTCGGCGTAGGAACTAATCCTACGCCACCTACTCGATTAACTTTCAATAATAAAATCCAGTATCGTTTGCAGGTCAAGTTGTGTATAGTCCTGTAGGTCGGTGTAGGTGATAGGGCCGCTTACCGATAAGGCAAGCGATTCACGAACCTCATTGATAAGGAAAAATGCTTCATCCTGTGTACAGTCATATATAAATTGAATGTCTTTGGGGTAAATAAAATTCCGTATGGGCCTTTTACGGGAAGGATTTCGCTGAATAGTATCCACATTCCGGTAAAGCCAATCGTTATCTCTAATGGTATTGGGAATATGGTACCAGTCCCTTGTCTGATAAAATGTATACCAGGGATCTTTCGGATCATTTTCCGAATAGATCATTTCAAAAAACTCACTGCGTTCCATATGTATATTTTATGCAGGTGAATAAGAAGTTGCTAGCTTTCCATGATAAAGGTATGGATCGTATCATAGTCAAGGTGAGTATAAGTGCAGAAGTCTTTGATAGTGATGGGGGCGCCTTTGGGTAAACCTTTCGAGTCGCGGATAGTTTGTAATAATCTACGGGCAGTGCTTTCATGTTTGCCATAGATCATTGCAACATCTTTCGGATAAATTATTAACCGTGGATCCCTTTTGTAAAATACCTGGCGCTCCATTTCATGGGCGTCCTTGTATAAAACAGCATTCATCTCCACTTCATCGGGAAGATCGTAAAAGTCCCTGGTTTTTAAATATCGCTTATACAAGGTGCGATAACCCGGAAGTTTAGGCGTTGGATAAAAGGGCGGAACAAACTCTTTTACATTGGGCTCTTCTGTTTCTGCAAGCATTTGTATTGGTTTAATGGGTGAAGAATGCTGTTTTTTAAGGGGAAGCTAATTAACTTTCAAGCAAAAAATTATTTACGATCTCCGGATCTAACCCGGTAAACTCACAAAAGTCAGTGTAAAGGACAAAAGCGCCCTCTGGTAATCTATATTTTCTTCGAATTTTCATCAACAGGTAACGGGCATATAAAGGATCTTCTTCGCCCAGTATAACTTCAATGTCTTTCGGATAGATAACAATGCGTGGGTGGAAAGTAGGACCATGCACTTTGGATTGGGGTGAATCCATATCGGCGTATAGATTTGAGTTTTCTTTCACCATATTGGGTAGATCGTAAGCGTCCCAGGTTTTATTGAATAATGTCACTGGCTCTTCTTCATTTTCTGATGGATTAAATTTTTCCAGGATGTTACAGACCTGGTTAAATGTCAGCTTGTAAATCTCAGTATAGCTTTCGTGCAGGAATAGTTTTATAACTTCTTCAGGAAGACGGGTATACTTTCGAAAGTCCCGATAATTAATTGAATCGTAAATTTCTTTGCCAGTGTATTCACGGATTTTCATAAATAGTTTCCGGGCAAAATCCGGCGAATTATCGCCAAAAATAACTGCAAGATCCTTTGGGTATATGATTGAGCGGAAGCAATACTTGTTTTTTGTAGGTTGGTTTGAATGCTTATCCAGGTATAGTTTGGATTCTTCTTCAATAGCGCTGGGATGGTCGTAGTAATTATTGGTTTCGCTGTTTTTTTGATAATATTTATCCAGTTCCTTAATGTTTTTAAACCTTTTAATCATGTTAATGGTAGTTTAATGGTAGAGGTTATAATTAAATTACCAATTAATGTGATTTCAGATTCGCTTATAAGGCGGATACTTATTTTTTAGATAGATTTATTGACCAAAATCAATTAGGGATTAAGTTCCTTTATGGGGGTTTTTTGTACAAGCGAAATAAAAAGGTGACTCGTATTATCTTAATTACTCAAATTTATTTCGAGAACGTAAAGGTGACAGATTTTGAAACGCCAGCCACACCTCTTGAATCATAAGGAGTTGCTTTTAGTGTATAAGTGCCCAGGGCAGGTGGGTTCCAGTTACCATAAAAGAAATTACCATTTCCATCATCACCGTGTAATGCGTAGGGAGCTGCGACATCAGTAAAGGTTTTGCTTTGTTTTCCACTTAACTCAAACCTCACATTAGTAATAGTACCGGTTGTAACCGCACGAATATTGGCTTTTGCTAATTTCAATGCGCTCAGACTGATTGTTGAGCCATTTGAAATTGTTTGTATATCCTTTTCTGTTTCTGCATTTACCAGGTTCAAAGACGTTACGCTTACAGGAGCAGTTGGTTGATCATTTATTGTTGTAGAACCACTGCCGCCAATGGGTAACATCTCAGAATAGGTAGCTGATGCGCTGCCATATTTAATATCATCGAAATACAGCACTCTCAGGTTGGTAGAAGTAGTATTTGTTCCATTCCAGGCTGATTTGTAGATACCCATTTTCCAGTTGGGAAGGTGGAAATCACCTGTAAGTGCATACATGCTTGGGCCCTTACGGGTTACAATTTTTTGGCCATCTTTCCAAACCTCGATCAATCCATCAGAACCTGATGAGTGAATGATATGATATACATAAGTATGCCATTTGTCTTTTTCAACTACACCCAAGTCGGTTTCGTTGCCATCAAGTGTTCGCATGTAAATATGACCTGATTGTACACGCAATGAAACGGCGGCGGTAATGCCACCCCCACCATGCCATTGGGTAATAACTTCGTCATATTTCTCATCTTTATATTGAGCGCCAGGCATATACAACGCATAGGAATACCAGAATTTATTGGTCGTAGGTACAGGAAAAGATATTTCAGTCCTTGTGCCATCATGATTTTCCGGATCGGTATCTCTCAATTCAAAACGAGCTGATTTTGTTCCACTGAAAGCTTGATTTGTTGAAGCTGTCATACCGTAGCTTGTTGCAGTTTGTTTACTACACATGACATTTAAAAAACTGCTTCCATCTGCATTTTCCTGCCAGATTATATTTCCAATTCCGATCACGGATTCAGTTGATACCAGATCGGTACTTGCAGAACCATCATCTATTATGGGCCCGGTGACATTTTTTTGACAGGCAGCTAAGGTAGCCAGCAAAAGGGGAACGGACAGCACATGCAGATTTCTACTTAACCAAGGGCCTCTTTTGGGCATCGATGTTTTCATTTTAGGTTATTTTTCAAGATTTAAAAAGGTTTTTCAATTGTCGGTACACCTTATTAACGTATAGAATGCCTCCTTCACATTACTGATGTTTTTAAAAAACTGTAATGTGTTACATGGTTGCCACGTAGATGAATGAAGCCTGTAACAGTTTGATCCTGATTTACATTCTTCACATTAAATGATTAAATAACTACTAAGCCATTCCGACGATTTGATGTCATGAAAAACAGCCATTGAAACCATGACGATATTCCTGGCGATGGCTGCACTTCTTCCAAACTGTGTGGTTGAGATTGTTACTGGCTGCGCGAAACGGCACTTCAGCGCGCCTTTTGAAGCGAGAGCACGAACTATTAGTTTTCTCGTCTGGTATGGAAACGAAGATGCTGATGTCCGCTTTGAGGATTACTCTAACAGTTTTCATCACAAGGATATTTTGGTTTCCAAAAAGTATTTGAGCGATTCGAGCACAAACATGGTGCCTGATTTTCTTTTATTCTAAAATTTTCAAAGAATTAGACATTTGTCAATAGCTGTTATTGATTCCGTGGTTAAGGAAATTAACTTGCGGAAACAGTATTAATTACCAGGTGATGTAAATAAAGAAGAATGTTTTCTCGGCATTTTAAGTAATTCTTTCATTCAGGGTATAAGTGGATTCTTATTGTCAGGTTCTTGTTTACTTACTTTTTTTAATAGGAGAAAAATAACCTAAAATGCTTTTAACGCTCATTGTAAATTCATCAAATGAAGCTGGCTTACTTACTATTTCAATATTATTATCCCTCCAGTAATTTAATTCCTTACTGTCCCGGGAAGTGGTAAATATCACTATAGGGATCGTCGATAATACATCGTCCTTCTTAATTTCCCTGAAAGTATCATATCCATCCATTACAGGCATATTGATGTCAAGTATAATCAGGCAGGGCAGATCGCCAAATAGTTTGGCCTGTTGTAAAAAATCAATTGCTTTTTTGCCATCCTGCGCCTCTCTTAAAACTATAGACGGATCTATATTGTTAAGCGCCTTTCTTACAAGATAACGGTCATCCAGATCGTCATCTATATGAAGAATTATTTTAGGATATTCGGTATGTTCTTCAGATTTTATATCAACCATAGTTGTAGCTTAATACAAATTTTATTCCATTTATAGTATTATGTGTTTTAGTAAAATACAGTTTGATTTTTAGGTAATATAAAAAATATTTAATAGCAATTGGACTGTTTACCCGGAAATTTAGATGGTATATGATTTGCATTCTTACCTACGGTTTTTCATAGGATATTGGATTAAAATGGGGCTTTATTTCTATATAGCCCCATTCTTCATTTGTTGATGCAGGTGAGTGGTTGAATTAATTATCCGGGTCAATTAAACGAAAGAGAAAAATATGTGGAAAGGTGTCTACACTACATTAAATGGAAACTGCTCCCGTAAGCAATTCACTCGTTGGTCATTACAGGAAGGTTAAGTCAATGCACAATTAAATGAGTTTCATAACTCTTTAGCGTCTGATCGTTAGATTTTTTCGTTGTTTATCGCTTGTTGGAACATATGCCTTTTGGAATTGCCTAGTACTTAACAATCAACATGTTAAAATTATTTTAATATTTCTTATGAAAAATTAAAAAACGTTATTATATTTACAAAGTTCATCGCCCTACTACCATTAACCCCTAAGCCAATTTCCCTCGTAAAAGCCGCTGTTAATCTTATAATCCTCATTTTAATTTACTGTAGCCGAAAGGTAAAGGATCAGCAAAGAGAAAGGCTGTATTTCAAAATCCTGTTATTTACTCCTGTATCCACTTGTACTCCTTAAACATCTTTTTACATTTTGTAAATCCAACATTGTGTGCGTGTTACATGCGTAATTGAATAACCATGTCCCTAATGATCCTGATATACTATCTGCTTTATACTTTTTTAACCCCATGAACGTATGCGCCCTAATTTACGCTTGCTGGCTACCCCATTTACGGTTATCTTTTTATTGTTTACATCTACTATCGTTTTAGGACAATCGACGTTAACTGCTGACCAGGAAGATTACCTCCCTGGCAGTACAGCTACGCTTACAGGGACCGGATTTCAAGCCGGGGAATCTGTTACTGTGCAAGTAGTTCATGCTGATGGTACTCCGGATACCGGGGAAGATCATGATCCATGGATTGTTATAGCCGATAACAATGGCAGCTTTATAACCACCTGGCATGTTTGTGAAGACGATTGTGTTGGCTCTTTATTAAAAGCAACAGCAGATGGCCAGGCGTCAGGCCGGCATGCGGAAACATTTTTTACCGATGCCAATTTGAATTCGGTATCCGTAGGAACTGCATCACAGTCGGTAAACTACGGAACTGCAGCATCTGTTACTTATACAGTTAGTGTGAAAGCAACCGGCTCAGGCACCGGCCCAACCAATGTAACCTTAAATGTTACGGGACTGCCTGCAGGGGTAACTTATTCATTTAGCAGTAATCCAATAAATTTCACGGGGCCGACTACTATCGATGTAACACTAACTTTGAGTGTTCAAAATAATACAGATGTTCCGGCATCTCCTACTTTTACGGTGACAGCAACTGCAGGGGGGACCAGCAAATCGGGGACAGGTACATTGACAATAAACCGCCATCCGGTTACAGGAAGTATAACTGCCGATAATAAAGTTTATGATGGAGGTGCTACCGCAACCATACTCACCCGTACACTTTCAGGTGTTTTATTTGGCGATGACGTGTCGCTTTCAGGAGGCACAGCAACATTTGCCGATAAAAATATCGGTACAAAAACAGTAACTGCAACCGGTCTCACGTTAAGTGGGACTAAGGTTGGTAATTATATCCTTGGCAGCACCACGGCTACCAATTCGGCAACTATTACAGCCAAGCCGCTTACCACCGTTTTTTCGATTGCAGACAAGGTTTATGATGGTAATACTAGCGCCACTATTACAAACCGGCAACTTCAGGGTATAATAGGAAATGAAAAAGTAACGCTTACCGGTGGTACGGCTACTTTCTCCGATAAAAATGCAGGCGCCGGTAAAACCGTTAATGTAGTCGCCCCAATGAGCCTTACCGGCGCGGATGCCGGCAATTATTCCATCGGCACCATTGGGTCCGGCACGGCAAGCATAACAGTCAGAACAGCAACCATCATCTATACGGTAAGTGATAAAACATATGATGGCACTGCAGCTGCCACTATTGCTTCTGCTGTTATTCCTTCGGCTGACGTTGATCCACTTCACGGGTTAATTGCCGGTGATAATGTGACTGTTGACTTTAGCAGCGCCACCGCAACCTTCGCCAGCAAGGATATTGCTAATACACAACCCCAACCGGTATCAGCGAGTGGCTTTATTTTAACTGGCTCAGATGGGCCGGCGCCTGGTGGTAATGGCAATTACCAGGTGAATGCTGTAACCGTATTTTCTGCTTCGGCCAATATAGCACAGTTGCCAATTACCATCACCTTTACTGCCAGCAACAAAATATATGATGGTTTAACCAGCGCTACTATTTTAACCAGAACGCTTGTCGGGGCCATTGCTGTTGATGCAGGCAAGATAAGTGGCAGCCTGGGAACGGCAACTTTCGATACCAAAAATGTTGGAACCGGTAAAACAGTCTCGGCAACCGGTTTTACTCTTACCGGTTCTGCAAAAGGGGATTATATTCTTGTTCCCAGTTCTGCAACAACCATTGCTAACATTACTCCACGTGGTTTAAGTGTAATAGCCCAAACCGATAATCGTGTTTATAATGGAACAACCAGTTCTGCCGTAGCACCCATAGTACCACCATTGCAAACCGGCGATAATATTGCTACCGCACCAACACAGGCATATAACAACAGGAACATTGGAACCAATAAAACCCTAACAGCTTCCGGTCTTGTGATCAATGATGGTAATGAAGGAAATAACTACAGTATTACTTATACTTCAAATAATACCGGTATTATTACCGTCAGGGGTATCAATGTAACAGCCCAAACCGATAGCCGGGTTTATAATGGAACAGCAAACTCAACCGCAGCACCTGTAGTAGATGTATTGCAAGTAGGAGATAATATTGCGACTGCACCAAGACACGTGGATAACAACAGGCACCCGGGCACCGGTACAACGCTGGCAGCTTCCGGTCTTGTGATCCAGGATGGATATCGAGGCAATAACTATAGTG
>JAJKIL010000337.1 GCA_021154515.1 Niastella sp.
GAAGACCTGAAGAAAGTGATGATGGCCATACTGGAAGCCTGCAAATGGCTCGATAATATGGGTAACCGTAAAAAAGCGGCCGCCATACTTTCACGCCCTAACTATGTAAATGCACCCGTTACCGTACTGGAGGCCCGCCTCATGGGAAGTAACGACCTTGGCTGCGACCTGGGAGTGCAGAAATATAAAGACGATTACATGTTGTTCCATAATAATGGTTTTGTAAACGCACCAAGAAAAGCACATGGCATCTGGTTTCTTTCGCAGTATGTACGCTTTGGTTTAGTAGATGCGTTGCCGGCCAATTATAAAGAGATAGCTGATAAACTGATCATGGACGATCTGTACGCTGAAGTGGCAAAAAGCATGAACATTCCTGTTCCTGCAGATGATATGAAGCCATTCAAATTGAACATCGAGGCTGCAACCTTTGATCCAAATAACCCGAAAGCGTATATCGCTGCATCGCCCAAATAAACCCCATTACATAACTATTCAAATTGTAAACAATGAAAGCAAAAGCAATAAAAATAGGATGGTCGGTGGTGTATTTCGCGGCAGGTATGCTGTTGTTGCTGGGAATGTGGGATATGGTTTCCCGGTTAACAAAAGGAGAGATCCCTTCACCCATTGCAACCTGGGGTACGTTTAAAGAAGTTATGACCAATCCTTTTCAAAATGACCCCGATAATAAAGGAATTGGTATAAAGCTGTTGAGTTCTCTGGCACGGGTAGGTATTGGTTTTGGATTGGGCAGTTTAATTGCCATTCCCCTGGGTTTTGTTTTAGGGAGCAGCCGGATAGCAATGAATATCATCAATCCCATTGTACAGATATTAAGGCCAGTGTCACCACTGGCCTGGTTTCCACTGGGATTGGCCATTTTCCAGGATTCACCCAAGGCCAGCATCTTTATGATATTCATTTGTTCTTTGTGGCCAACGCTTATCAATACATCTTTCGGCGTTTCGAACATTCCGCAGGATCATAAAAACGTAGGCAAAGCCTTTGGGTTTTCAGTTTGGAAATACATTACCAAAATAATGTTGCCCTATAGCTTGCCACATATTTTTACAGGTTTGCGTTTGTCGATCGGTGTGGCCTGGATGGTGATCGTTGCCGGTGAAATGTTATCGGGTGGAATTGGACTGGGGTACTTTGTTTGGGAAGAAGGTTTTAACGGTGGCAGTGTAGGTAAAATTCTGGTGGCAATATTGATCATCGGCACCGTAGGATTATTGCTTGACCGGTTATTCACTGGATTGCAAAAGCGATTCACCTACGTGGTGTAGTTAATTTAATTAGTAAAGCACGTAAACCGACGAACAATGAGCACAACAACCACAAAAATAGCAACACAAGATATTGCCGACTCCATTTTGGACCCGGTATTAACACCGTCAACCGCAATTAGTATCAATAATGTTACAGTAAGTTTTAAAACACCGAAAGGGGCCTATACAGCGGTGAAAGAAATTTCCCTCACCGTACAAAAAGGAGAGATCGTTTCCCTGATCGGCCATTCAGGTTGTGGTAAATCAACCCTCATGGGTACAATCAGTGGTATGGTTAAACCTTCACAGGGGGAAGTAATAGCTAATGGTAAGCGAGTGGCTGGTCCGGGACCCGACAGAGGCATTGTATTTCAGAATTATTCTCTGTTACCCTGGTTATCAGTATACAGGAATATTTATGAAGCAGTGGACTCGGCATTAAAGGATTTGTCGAAAGCAGAAAAAAAGGAACTGGTAGAACGCAATTTGAAAACCGTGCATTTGTGGGACCATAAGGACAAACTACCCGGGCAGTTATCAGGTGGAATGAAACAACGGGTTGCCATTGCACGGGCTTTCGCAATTAACCCAACCATTTTGTTGCTCGATGAACCGTTTGGCGCGCTCGATGCCCTGACGAAAAGTAATATGCATGTGGAGTTGCTGAAATTATGGAACCTCGACAACCGGGAAAAAACAATCGTAATGGTTACCCATGATATTGAAGAAGCCATCTTTTTATCAGACAGGGTAGTGGTAATGAATGACGGACCGGCAGCTACTATCAAAGAAATTGTATCGGTTCCCCTGGCAAGGCCGCGCAATAAAAAAGATATCGTACATGATCCGGTTTATATGAACACGCACGACAAATTACTGAACCTGCTGATCGATAAGTTTTCAATTGATGATATAAAAGAATAAGCTGAATGGTCAATGGCTCCCCCTCCACCGGAGGGGGCTGGGGGGAGGCCTGCAACATAAAATTTTAAAACAGTATTAATAAGGAATTTATGAATCAACCGCTGGCAAAGCTGAACATTTTTTCGGGAAAGGGTATACAAATGCGCACCTTTCACATTACCTGGCTTACCTTTTTCTTTTGCTTTTTTGGCTGGTTTGGTATTGCGCCATTAATGCCGCTGGTACGTGAGACACTGCACCTTACCAAAGAGCAGGTAGGTAATATTACCATTGCGTCTGTATCGGCTACCATTATTGCCCGGTTGGTCATTGGCCGTTTGTGCGATACATTAGGGCCCCGCCTATCATATACTATTCTGTTGGTGATCGGTGCAATACCAGTAATGTGTATCGGCTTTGCCAATAGTTACGAATCGTTTTTATTATTCCGGTTGATCATTGGTATCATAGGCGCCTCCTTTGTGATCACGCAGTTTCATACCTCAGTAATGTTTGCGCCCAATATAGTGGGTTCAGCCAATGCGGTAGCCGGCGGTTGGGGTAACCTGGGTGGTGGTGTTACCCAGATAGTAATGCCGTTGATAGCCGCTGCTTTTGTAGGCGCTGGTTATATTGACAAAGGTAACAGCTGGCGTATTGCCATGATAGTGCCTGGCGCTATCTTATTGGTAATGGCATTTGTGTACTATCGTTTCACCAAAGACACGCCAAATGGTAACTATAATGAGATCAAACGCCAGACAAAAGAAAAAAAGAAAGGCACTTTCACTATAGCATTAAAAGATTACAGAACCTGGATCCTGGCAGTTGCCTATGCAGCCTGTTTTGGCATCGAGATCACCGTTGATAACGTAGCTGCCACCTACTTCGTAGATAATTTCAAAGCAACACTCATAATGGCGGGCGCCCTGGCCAGTGTGTTTGGTTTTATGAACCTGTTTGCGCGGGCGCTGGGTGGTATTATCAGCGATAAAGTGGGTAAAGCATATGGGTTACGCGGAAAGGGAATATTGCTGGCAGGCTTTTTAGTAATGGAAGGATTTGGCATCGTGTTTTTTTCCAATGCAGGCACGTTAACACTGGCCATTGTATCTATGTTAATATTTGCCCTGTTTCTGAAAATGGCAAATGGCGGAACGTATTCCATTGTACCATTTGTGAACAAAGAAGCCATAGGCAGTGTGGCTGGTATTGTAGGCGCCGGTGGTAACATAGGCGCCATGCTGGTAGGCTTTCTGTTCAAATCTAAAAACATTACGTATTCACAGGCATTTTATTATATAGGCGTTGGCGTAGTGGTAGTAGGTGTGCTGGTTTTATTGACGCATTTACGTGCGTCACAAAAAACAGGCGCCGCTACAGAAATAAAAGACGAAGCCGCTTTAGCCAGAGCGTAGTAAGGAAATATTATCGGCCTTATCTAATATAGCATAATCATGGGAAATCATAATTCAGAATCGGTAACTACTACTTGCAGCTATTGCGGGGTGGGTTGTGGTATAGTGGTAAACAAGGATAAAAAGGGGAACATTACGGTTGAAGGCGACAAGAATCATCCGGTGAACAAAGGCATGTTGTGTAGCAAGGGCATGAATCTGCACTATACCGTGAATGATAAAAGCGACCGCTTGTTGTACCCGCAAATGCGCTATAACAAGAATATGCCCATGCAACGGGTATCGTGGGATGAAGCGCTGGACCGTACGGCTGCCGTATTCAGAACTTTCATTGATAAGTACGGACCAGATTCTGTTGCTTTTTATGTATCCGGCCAATGCCTTACCGAAGAGTACTACGTGATCAATAAACTGATCAAAGGATTTATAGGAAGTAACAATATTGACACCAACTCCCGGCTGTGCATGAGCAGTGCGGTGGCTGGTTACAAGATGGCACTGGGCGAAGACAGTGTGCCCGGTTGTTACGATGATATTGAATCAGCCGATTGCTTTTTTATCACCGGGGCTAATCCTGCCTGGTGCCATCCTATTTTATGGCGCCGTATAGAAGCGCATAAAGCGGCAAATCCGCATGTAAAGATCATTGTGGCCGATCCGCGTAAAACAGATACCTGTTCACTGGCCGATGTGCATTTGCAACTGAATCCCGGAACGGATATTACACTGAACCACGCCATTGGCCGCTTGCTGATAGAGAATGGAGATGTTGACCTTGATTTTGTAAAGAACCATGCCGAAGGGTTCGAGCAATATAAAAAGATCGTTTTTCAAAGAACACTGGCCGAAGCTGCAGAAATCTGTGGCATAGATAAAGCCCTTATCATCCTGGCGGCACAACACATTGGCAATGCCAAAGGATTTATGAGCTTGTGGACGATGGGCCTGAATCAAAGCGCAATAGGGGTGAACAAAAACCTCAGCTTAATAAACCTCAACCTCATTACCGGTCATATTGGTAAACCCGGTTCTGGTCCGTTTTCATTGACCGGGCAACCGAATGCCATGGGTGGCCGGGAAGTAGGCGGGTTGTCGAACCTGTTACCTGCGCATCGCGTGCTCACGAATCCCAAACACCGCGAAGAAGTAGAAAAATTCTGGGGCGGAAAGCAAATTTCTCCCAAGCCTGGCTTAACAGCTACGGAAATGTTCGATGCCTTGAATGAAGGCAAATTAAAAGCTATCTGGATCATCTGCACCAACCCGCTGATCAGTTTACCCAATGTGCGGGTGGCTGAAGAAGGCTTGAAGAAAGCCAAATTTGTGGTGGTGCAGGACATAAGCAACAAACCCGAAACCCTGAAATATGCCGACGTTATTCTGCCCGCCGCTACCTGGACGGAGAAAGAAGGCACCATGACCAACTCTGAGCGTCGCATATCATACCTGAATAAAATAGTTGACGCGCCCGGCGAAGCATTGCCTGATGCAGAGATCATTTGCCGCTTTGCGAAAAAAATGGGTTATCATGGTTTCGATTATGAAAA
>JAJKIL010000338.1 GCA_021154515.1 Niastella sp.
CACGCTATGAAAATACTAATCAGAGTATTGGCGTAACAGTTATAAAGATAAAGAATTTATCATATAAATACTAATATATTTAGCATCTATATTAGCCTCTCTTGGACAGAGGGTGATTTTAATATACTACCCACTTACCATAAACGCAATTGCGTATACGAAGGCTTTATCCGTAAAGGCGACTCGTCCTTTTTAGGGAGGGAAATGGACGCTGTAGTATGTTCTGCCTGCACATGATAAACGGCCGTTTCTTCAAAGCGGGAGGCAACAATGATCTGTGTATTGCCGGCATGATCATTGAATAATTGTTGTACCAGTTGGGGCGAGTTATTATCTCTTGACAGGTGGGCGAGAAAGAGATGGCTCATATAGGAAGGCCGGTGTTTGGTAAAAACTTCCAGCGCCTGTTTGTTGGAAAGATGTCCGTGGCCACCACGAATTCGGTTCTTTAAATGCCGGGGATAACTTCCTTTCTCCAGCATTTCTTCATCGTAATTCGCTTCCAGGAAAGCGGCATGACAATGCTTGAAATGCAGCGTCAAATGATCGCAGGGTGAACCGATGTCGGTGAAGATGCCAATGTTCACGTTGTTGCCATTTACGATAAAACTATGCGGTTCGGCGGCATCATGAAATTTAGGAAAAGCCTGAATGGCAAGGTCGCCGATCTGTACAGGTTCATACGGTTTGAATGCAATTACCTGTTCCCGTTTTATATCAATGTTGCCGTGGTACAAAGTGGCATCGGTAATATATACCGGGAGCCCGTATTTTTTGGCAAGAACCGGGATACCGCTGATGTGATCTGTATGTTCGTGTGAAACAAAAATGGCTTTTACTGTTTGCATCGATAATCCTATGCGGGCCATGCGTCGTTCGGTTTCGCGGCAGGAGATGCCCGCATCTACCAGGATGGCTTCCTGGCCGTTGCCTACATAATAACAGTTTCCATTACTTCCGGAATTCAGCGATGCAATATACAGCGACATGGTGGGTGCAAATATAGGGCATAATTCATCGACACAATTTCCATTTTCACCGAGGAACCGCCCTTCAGGCAGGAATAAGGGTTAAACTTTACAAATAGATCCGGTCATACAAGCAATAACGCTCCACAACCAAATCAAAAAAGTATGGAAAGAAAACATTTTCTGAAAAATGGCTTAGCCGCCCTTGGGCTGGCTGTTATTGCCCCCCTGGCTAATGCCTGTAAAAAAGTAACCGATGCCACTAATGGCGACACTACTTCCGGAACCGATACCGGATCCTGCACGGTATCACCCACTGAAACCGAAGGGCCATTTCCAACCAATTCGCCCGGCGCGCTGGTAAGATCAGATATTACGGGTGTCAGAACCGGTGTTGCATTCACCATTAAAATTACTATCAGGAACAAAAACAACAGTTGTAATGCATTGAGCGGCGCCCTGGTCGACATTTGGCATTGTGATAAGGATGGCAATTACTCCGAGTACGGTGGTACCGGTATGCAATCGACCAATTACACCTCGGTTCACTTTTTACGCGGCCGGCAAACTACTGATTCAAATGGCCTGGTAACATTTACCTCCATCTTTCCCGGCTGGTATTCAGGCCGGGCCACCCATATTCATGTTCACATTTATAATGCTGCAGGTACTTCTTTACTGGTTACACAGATCTCCTTCCCCGAAGGCAGCGACAGTGCGGTAGCCACCGTAAACGGCAGTGGTGGCACTACTTATGGTTATACAAAGGGAATGAGTGGCTATACCTATAATGCCAAAGACAACGTTTTCAGCGATGACAGTGCAGGTACTGAATTATCAACGGTGACAGGCAGTTTGTCGGGCGGCTATACGCTTACACATACGATTAATGTGGCAGCTTAATAAAACCAGCAACGCATGGTACAACAGAACAAGGGAAAAATATTCCTGGCTGAAGAGCGCGGCCATCATGAAACAGACTGGTTCCGGAGTTTCAACACATTCAACTTCGGTAAGTATCAACAGGAACATAAGCTTCCGTTCGGGCCATTGTATGTGCTGAACGATGATACGCTGGCCGGCGGCAAAAGCATCTCCATGACCGTTGAAGCAGATTCTGTAATAGTGCTGATTCCAGTGGTGGGCACCATTACTTATACAGATAACACCGGACATGCCAACTATATTTCTGCCGGAGAATGCCAGTTATTTACTACGCCTACAGGCGCCACCTTTCAAATAGGCAACCCGTACCCCGATGAACTGGTGAACTTTTTACAGATCTGGTTTTATTCGTCGGGGAGTGAAAGGGATAATGCGCCACAAGTAACTTTATTCGATATCGTTAATAATACGAATCAACTGGTGCCTGTACCAGTCAATCATCCACATTATAAATTTGGCATCGGTAAATACAATGGCCGGAAGGAATCGGTTTACAAACTCAGTAACCCGCAAAACGGATTGTTTGTATTTGTAATTCAGGGCGCCTTTGAAGTGCAATACCGCCTGTTGCATCCGCGTGACGGATTAGCCCTGTGGGAAGCCCCGGAAGTGGAGTGGGAGGCGCTTTCTAATGAGGCTATTTTATTGGTTATGGAAATCCCATTACTAAAGTAAAAGGTTACAAGTTCCAGGTTACAGGGAGTTAGCTTTTAATTATAGACCAACCCCTGTAACCTGCAACCTGAAACATTCGCTTAAACTCTTTCAAACATCAAATAGCCAAAGGATTATTCTGCAATTCCACATCAGGCAAACCAAACACTGTTTTTGTAGGCACCGGTTTGCGGTTAGGGAACTTGATCACTGAATTAACACCATTGATCGTTTGTGCTACGCGGTTGGTGCGTACCATATCGAACCAGCGTTTGCATTCGCCAATAAATTCATACCCTCTTTCACGGAATACCATATCATCAAACGCGGCCTGACTTAAACCACCTGGCAGATCGGCTGTAGCATTGGGTGTATTGGTTGGTAAACCATACGCCCGGCGACGCACCTGGTTTATAGCGTCGTAAGCGGCGGCAGTGGGTCCATTCACTTTATTGTCCGCTTCGGCAAAGATCAACAGCACATCGGCAAAACGATATAAATAAAAGTCATTGCCATTACCGGTATCAATAGGCGCATCAGGGTCTTTATACTTGCCCATTCGCAGATCATAAATATCTTTTTCTACTTCAGCGGCTGTAACCACCCCATTGATCACATACTTGTCGTACAAACTGAATTTCTTGCGCAGGTCATTGTCATCCCAGCCTTTAATAAGTGGCGCTATGGAAATGATCCCGCCAAATTTATTACCACTTACAGAGTAACCGGCTAATTTTGCTTTTGAATCGGCCCAATAAGATGCCATGAATGCGCCCTTGTCAACGATCTGGGAGAACTTCAGGGAAAATACATCTTCTTTATTGGTGGCTAACGTAGGAGAATAAACGGTAGCCAATGAAGGTTCCAGGTCATAGCCATAGGTAGTTTTGTTATCCAGCACTTCTTTGGCTTTGTCACGGGCATTCTGAAACTGGCCTAAGGTTAAATAAATATCAGCCAGGGCAGTTTTGGCAGCGCCTGCAGTAGCCCGTCCGGGTGAACCGGTGGTATTGGGCAAGGCAGTTTCTGCAAATTTCATATCCTTGATCACAGAATCATAAATAACGTTAACCGGTGACAGGGCCAGTCCCACATCATTGGCATTCACGATGGGACTCAATCGCAATGGTACTTTACCCCACACGCGAACGGCAAAATAATAACAATAGCCGCGGATAAAATAAGCTTCTCCATAGGCTTTCATTTTCACCGCATCGCTTAGCGTGGTATTCCGGTTTAAATTATCAATAAGCGAATTGGCCCGGCCAATGGCTTCATACAAGGTTGTCCAGGACTGGGCAAAGTTGTTGGGCAGGTTCATGATGTTATTGTAATTACTCCAGTTTACCTGGCTCGATCCGCCATCGGCATATTCACTCATCAGTTCCAAACCCAAACCGGCTGTTGATTCCCATAACCGGCCACGGCTGCGGGTCAATGGTTCATACACCCCGATAATGGTTTGATCGAGCGTAGTGGGATCGAGCGCCCCCAGCGTAGCTGTGGCCTTTGGCTTTTCGTCCAGTAGTTTATCACAACTGGAAAGCAAGGCTATAGTGAGAAATATATATAATATTTTACTTTTCATAAAACAGTGCAATTGTAATTTAAAGATTCTGTTCAGGTTGCAGAGCTTGCCCCGCAAAGCGGGGTTACAGGAATACAGTCTGTTTTGACCTTTCACCATTCACCATTGGCCATTCACGATCAGAATGTAATTCCAAAACCCAGGTTATACGTCTTGGCGGCAGGATAAGCACCCAGGTCAACACCCTGACGGCGGTCGTTGCCGTTAAAGCTGTTCACTTCCGGATCATATCCTGTATAATCGGTGATGGTGAGCAGGTTCTGGGCGCTCACATACACATTCAGGTTTTTGATGGCTTTACTTTTCAGGTCTATATTGTAATCGAGCCGGATGTTGCGTAAGCGGAAAAATGACCCGTTTTCCATATACCGGTCGCTACGAAAATGATAGTTGCTGACGGTAAGGCTGGGGGTGGGATAAAAATCATTCACCGCCTTCAGCTTATTGTATTGTCCTACGGGTGATGGTGTGGTCAGGTCGAATAAGCCGGCATTATTGATGCGACCACCACTTACACCGGCCCATACGGAAGACAGCGTAAAACGTTTATACCGGATCGTTGGATTGATGCCGTAATACAGATCGGGGTAGGGGCTGCCAATGATCTGGTTATCCAATGCATTGATGAGGTCACGGCCAGTGGCGTCTTTATCACCATTCAGGTTCTCATACAAAGGAACCCCGTCTTTATCCATCCCAATGTATTTGGGTCCGAAAAAGGCGGAGAGCGGCTGGCCCGGCCGGATAATGCTGTTGGAACCGGATGCATCGTTGCCGCCGGCTATAGTAGGAATGTCTTTCCCGTCTTTTGTTTTGGTAACCTTATTCTTATTGTGCGACAGGTTTACATCGATGGCTATCGTCCAGTCGCTGTTAGTCAGAATGTTTGTACCAACGGTAAATTCCCAGCCCTTGTTCTGCACTTCACCTACGTTATCGATGATCTGTCCTGGGCCTGAGCCAATACCTGCGCCTACACCGGCACTCGGTGGCAGCTGTACCAGCGCCAACAGATCGGACGTTGTTTTTACATAATAGTCGAAGGTGAGGCGAAACCTTTCCTGCAGGATACCAGCGTCAAAACCGACATCGGTTTGGGAAGTAGTTTCCCATTTCAAATTCGGATTGGGAAAAGTAGGCGCCAGGCCAACCGATAAACCGGTTCCGGCCCCCTGACCGGTATTCACTGTTTGTCCGAGCAGCAATGATTGATAGGGTTTGATGGCAGGGTTACCCGCCTGTCCCCAGCTGGCCCGCAGTTTCAGACTCGATAGCCAGGTAGCATCCTTCAGAAAAGCTTCTTCCGATATCCGCCAGGCGGCAGATACCGACGGGAACACCCCGTATTTATTATTTTCGGCAAATACCGAGGCTCCATCGCGGCGAATACTGGCAGCGAACATGTATTTTTCTTTCAAATTCAACCGTACCCGGGCAAAGGCGCTGACAATAGAATTTTCCACTACGTTCGTAAGTGGTTTGCTGATGGAACTGGCTGAACTGAAGTTGTAATTCTTCAACTGGTCAGTTCCAAAACCGGATGCGGCCAGATCGATGGTATTAAGCCGTTCTTTTTGGTAAGACACCCCACCAATGGCTTCAATGTACGAGTCAGGCGTAAGATTGTATTTGTATTCTAAAAAGTCTTCAGCCAGTAATGACGTTTTATCATAGTTACCCAGTTCAGCCGAACCGATATTATTTCCTAAACGTGGTAAGATGCGGGGGAAATACAGATCGCGGCGGATGTGATAAAAGTCGCCCGATAACCGCGTGGTATTGGTAAGGCCTTTTATGATCACCGTTTTGAAATCAACGCCGCCCTGAAAACGGGTGGTGGTATTTTGATCGAGCACTTCATCGGCCATAGCCACGGGGTTCTCGGCATCGATACCATTAAAGCTGAAAGGCGTAACATCCGTATAGGTGCCATCAGGATTTTTTACCGGTACAGTACTGATGGCGCGCATCACAGAACCAATACCCGATTTACCAAAATTGCGGGTGTTGTCACCAACAGAAGGGGAGAAGCCATTTTGTCTGGCGCGGGAAACGGTCATCCGGGATTGAATGGAAAAAATATCACTCACCTTGCTGTCGATATTCAAACGCAGCGAACCGCGTTGGTAACCGCTGTTGCGAACGATACCTTGCTGTTTGGTATAACCAGTAGAAATAAAATACCGCGTTTTATCGTTACCACCGGAAACGCTCAGGTTGTTGTTGCTCAGCAAAGCGGTGCGGAATACCTCATCCTGCCAGTCGGTATTAACGCCCGGCGTATATGCGGTGAG
This sequence comes from Niastella sp., assembly GCA_021154515.1. GTDB lineage: Bacteria > Bacteroidota > Bacteroidia > Chitinophagales > Chitinophagaceae > Niastella. The sequence goes on from JAJKIL010000338.1 coordinate 6,450, forward strand.
GTCAGTAGGCACTGCCTGGCTTGAATTGATATAATACCGTTTGGAAAAATCAACATACTCATCAGCATTCATCAGCTCCAGTTTTTTACGCACTTTCTGTATACCGGCTGAGCTTTCAAAAACAACCCGTGGTTGTCCGGCCCGGCCCGAACGCGTGGTGACCATAACCACCCCATTGGCGCCGCGTGAACCATAAATAGCCGTAGCAGAAGCATCTTTCAATACTTCGATGGATTCAATATCAGATGGATTGATGGTGGCCAATCCGTTAGCGCCCCGTACATCGTCATTAAACTGCGGTAAACCATCAATAACGTACAGCGGCTCATTACCGCCTGCAATAGACGATACGCCACGTACCCGAACGCTGATGCCGGCTCCCGGCTGTCCGGAAGTTTGCTGTACCTGTACACCAGCCAGGCGGCCCGAAACAGCCTGTTCAACGCTCACTACAGGCATTTCGCGCAGCTTTTCATTTCTGATGGAAGATACGGAACCAGTTAACTCGGCTTTTCGTTGGGTGCCATACCCAACTACAATCACATCCGACAGGCCTTGCGCTTCTTCTTTTAACTGCAGCTCAACCGGTACGCCGGCGGTGGCCAGCATTTCTTTCTTTTCAAAACCAACGGAGGAAAATACCAGTGTTACTTTATCGCCTGGTGCTGAGATGGAGAAACTGCCATCTGAGGCAGTAGCAGAAGTTACTTTACTATTCTTGATCTGAACAGTGACCCCTGCCAGGGGAGCTTGTTGCGGATTGGTAACTCTTCCGGTAAACTGTTTGTTTTGGGCAAAAGCAACAGTACACCAGCACATTACCAACGCAACCAAAGTTAGTTTGGCTGTAGGCATAACAATCGTTTTAAAATGGGTTTAATAGCAAGACAATAAATATGAGCTTTTTGATGTAACTGTTTGATATTATTTACGGAAACGTTTCCGTACAGCCAGTTAATTATTGTAATATGTACACTATAAATTGATTATTGAGCCAGTTTCTGAAAATCGAAATTATCAGTCTGCTGAGCTGCCATTTTATCCACAACAGCGAAAAAGCACTCTTGTGTATCGGATAAATTGTGAAATTGCCACGCATTACGGCACAATGCTTCTATTATAATTTATCGGCATTTGTAATATACCTCGCCCATAACCATCGAAATAAGCAATACCCCGATCGATAACCTTTGATACAGAAAATGTCAGGCTTCATGCTTGCAAGCGTAGTCACCCTGTAACCCGAAACCTGTAACCAGTAACCATAGTTTGAATATGGCTTATACCTTATGAAAAGTTTATTTGTATTACTATTATTGTTCACGCTGTACTCCTGTTCAAAGAGTAATTCATTTGGTCACTGTACAAACTGGGTGGTCGATTATTCCTATCACGAATTACCGGTGCCTACTGCTACCGGCATCAACAAGATCATGGAGTGGGAGTTATCTGTTTCACAACAAAACGATACCTGCTGGGGCACATTGGAAATTACCGGGTTAACTACTTATATAAAACTACTCACTACTTTATCAGGCGATTCTTCAAGGGTAGATGTAACTTATAATAAATACCTCGATGGCTCACAGGATTTCAAACCCGGCGAAGTGTTGTTCAGCCTGAGTAAAGACGGCAGCCATTTAATTACTGACTGGAAACGACTGCAACCCATGCTGGTAGAGTTTCCGGCGATGAAAGGCATTTGTTTTGATCGATTGAAAAAAAGAAAACAGGACGATCTCTAACAGCCACGGTTAAAAAAAATAGCGCTGTAACCGTTTACATTAATAAAGATCTTTTCCTACTTTAGTGTAGGAACACATAGCCTATTTAACCCAACCAACGACAGCTGCCATAATGAGATACGTGGATTTTACCAGTGAAGAACTGTGGAAACAATTTATGCCCGGCGATCACCTCGCACTCGATGCCATCGTAAAACGGCATTACAATTTACTGTATCAATATGGTTGTAAATTTACCCGCGATGCGGCCCTGGTAAAGGATTGCATCCAGGATCTGTTCCTGTACCTGTGGCATAAACGGAATACAATTAACGAAACCACTTCGGTAGAACATTATCTCATGAAAGCCTTGAGGCGCCGCCTGGGAAGGGCGATCACAAAAACCGGTTCAACCGAAGACCTCAGTTTTATCGAATTCAAAGACGCCAATGCTACCCCCGACGACCAGCTTATTCAACAGGAACAAAAAGCAGCGTTGGCCAACAGGATAAAAGAATGCATCCTGCAACTCTCCAAACGGCAACAGGAGATCATTTATTTACGCTTCTACCTCAACGCCAGTGCCGTCGACATTGCCGACATCATGCAACTAAACCGTCAATCGGTTTACAACCTCCTCAACGACGCTCTTAATAAATTGCGCCAGCATACCGGCGCTTATTTTAAACCAACCATGGCATTATCCATTATTTTATTATTGGTACTTAGCCAGTTGTAATATTCTCAAAAAAAACTTTAAAAAAGTACAGTAGCTTTTTTTCATCGCAGTGTATTGGGTTTACAGGGAGTATACAACCAGATGAAAAATCCGGATATCAACAGCATAGATGACTTACTGGCCAATGAATTGTTCAGAAAATGGATCATTGAAAAAGATGAAGCCGCCGCCGTTTTCTGGAGCCAGTGGATAGAGCAACATCCGGCGCGACTCGAGTGGGTGGCGGCCGCCAAAGCTATTATTGAAACACTTACCGAAAACAACGACCAACTTACAAACCACGAAATAAACAGGGAAGCCGATCTTATTCAACAGAGGCTATCATCCCTTAGCCCGGAAATGTACAATGATGAAGAACCCGGATACCTGGAGACCTGTACGGACGATGGTAAGGAGCAAGGTTCGAAAGGTATCCCTTTTTCCCGTACCCGGTACCTGGTGGGCATTGCCGCTTCGTTGTTAATGATCGCTGGTGTTTACTGGTATTTTAACAACAAACCAGGACCATTGCCCGCCAATGCTTATAAAGCCTTTATGAAGGAGACAAAGCATAAAAGCTTTGAGTACAATAACAATTCAGATGGTGAGCAACACATTGTATTGTCAGATGGAAGTGAAGTGGTGCTGGAAAAGAACAGCCGGCTTACCTATGCGGCCAATTTTTCATCTGGCAAAAGAGAAGTGTACCTGGAAGGCAATGCTTTCTTTAATATAACCCGTAATCCCCAACGTCCTTTCATCGTATATACCCAAACAATAGTTACCAAAGTATTGGGCACCAGCTTTTATGTAAAAGCCATGAGCAGTGCCGAAACGGCCAGTGTAGTGGTAAAAACAGGAAAGGTATCGGTTTTTAAACGGGAGAATTTCACCAGTACCGATGCCGGTTCTGCCTCCTTAAAAGGGATGGTAGTGACCCCCAACCAACAGGTAGTGTACGATATTCCCCATGAACAAATGAATAAATCGCTGGTAGAAAAACCGGTGATCGCCAGCCAGACAACCTACAGTTTTGACTTTGACGATACCCCGGCTGCTGATGTATTCAGCCGGTTACAGACCGCTTATGGCGTACCCATACTGATCGATGAAGAAGTACTGAAAACCTGCACCATTTCAGCTTCATTAGGCAATGAACCGTTCTATGAAAAGCTGCGCATTATTTGTAAGATCATCAATGCAACTTATGAAGTGACAGATGGTACGGTGATAATAAATACAAATGGATGTAAACGATAGGAGGGCAAACAGAAAACTGTGAATTGATTAAGTAACCAAAACTAACTGTAATATGTTGTAACGAACGATTCACTTGCCACTTGCTTTCAAAAAAATCCCCCGACTCTCCGCCAGCTGGCGAAGGGCGGGGGGCGAAAGCTTGTAATGTTGGCCCATTACAGGCTTCCGGTTGTTACCTGTATCTGCTTTTTGCACAGTAGGATACAGGCTGTTGATTTCAATTATTATTAAAACCAAGGATTGCAATTTATGAAAAATTATTTTTCATTAGTGACTGCCATTATGAAACTATCTGCCATCCCGATATTGTTGCTGCTGAGCTCGTTTTGTAGCCTTGCCAAAGTCACCACAGGCCAGGAGATCCTGGCCAAAAACGTAACCATTTCGGTATCGAATAAGGAATTGAGATCGGTACTGAAAGAGGTAAGTAAAATGACGGGCGCCAAATTCCTTTACAGCCGGGAGATCATTCAATCTGATCGCCGCATTACCATCAGCGTAAAGGAAAAACCGCTGTCAGATTTTCTTTCACTGGTGCTTACTCCATTGCACATCAGTTTTGAAGTAGACAAAAACGGATACATCTTTTTAAACACCATCGCAACTGCCGGAGCTTTATCCGGCAGCGATGGCAATGCCTTCGAACCCAATACCGGTTATGAGGCAATGCCGGCCATACTGCCCGGCAAGCTCACCGGCAAGATAGTAACTGAAGAAGGGATTCCCGTGGTAAGCGCCAACATCCAGGTAAAAGGCTCCAATCGGGGTACTACCACCAACAAGGATGGTATATTTGAATTAAACACAGCTGATGAAGATAAAACATTGATCATTTCTGCCATAGGCTACGAAAAACAGGAAATAGTGATAGGTAAAGAAACCCGCTTCCTCATCATTATGAAAGCACAGGTGGTGAACCTGGATGATGTGGTGGTGATCGGTTATGGTACCCAAAAACGGAAAGACGTAAACAGTTCCATTGTTTCCATAAAAGCCGAAGACCTGAAGAACCTGCCGCAAACCGGTATAGATCAAATGCTGCAGGGCAAGGCTTCGGGTGTTACAGTAACCCAAAACTCCGGCGCGCCCGGTGGCGGCGTATCTGTAAAAATTCGCGGTATTTCCACCTTTGGCGGAACTGAGCCCTTATATGTTATAGATGGTGTTCCCCTGGAAGCGAACAATAACAAAGACGCCATCTCATTTGTAGGCGATGGGGAATCTAACATGAGCGCCCTGTCCTTTTTAAACCCCAACGACATTTTATCGGTAGACATCTTAAAAGATGCTTCCGCTACTTCTATCTATGGTAATCGTGGCGCCAATGGCGTAATCATTATCACCACCAAAAAAGGAAAAGCCGGCGATGGCAAAATAACTTTCGATGGTTACTATGGCGTAGCAAACATCACTAAGTACCTCGATCTGATGGACCTGAAAGGCTATGCCGCTTATAAGAACAGCATTGCCGATTTCACCGGCACGGAACGACAGCCGCAGTTCGCCAATATCGATCTGCTGGGCAGGGGTACCGACTGGCAACGGGAGATCTTTAAATCTGCCGCCATTCAAAACTACCAGCTGGCATTATCGGGTGGTAAAGCAGGTACTACCTATTATATCTCCGGTAACTATTTCAACCAGGAAGGAACCATCATTGGCTCAGGGTTAAAACGTAAAACAATCCGCATTAACCTCGATAACCAGGTAAAGCCCTGGTTAAAACTGGGCGTAAATGGAAGTTATAGCAGCACCGGTCAAACAATCACCTTAACCAATAACTCCAATAACAATTACGGGAATGTGATCGCCATGGCCATTCAGCAATCGCCCGATGTGCCGGTAACAAACGTAGATGGTACTTATGGCGGGCCAAGCGATATTACCGGTTTGGGCGCCATGAGCGGCGGTAACCCTGTAGCGCAGGCCACCACCTGGCACACGTTGCTGACAAAAAACAAACTGCAAAGCAACCTGTACGTGCAAACGACCTTCCTGAAAGACTTTACCTTCCGTTCTGATTTCGGCAGTGACCTGAACTGGAACAACAGTGATGCCTGGATGCCTACCTTTGTCTGGGGCCGTAGTATCAACAACCTCAACAGTTATAAAGTACAAACCAATAAAACCACTTTCTGGAACTGGCGCAATGTATTTACCTGGCAAAAAAGAATTAAAGAACACGATATTACAATAATGGCCGGCCAGGAATCACAGAAGTTTGAATCGAACAGCATAACTTCTTCGCGGTCTAAATTTGTTTCAAACGACCTGTATTCATTGAACCTGGGCGATCCGTCAACAGCCAGCGCCACCCAAAGCCTGGGACAAAGCACGCAGGAATCCTACTTCAGCCGCATCATTTATTCATTCGATAACCGGTATTCATTTACCGCTAATATAAGAAGGGACCGCACCAGCAAATTTGCACCCGGTAAACAGGTAGGTTGGTTTCCGGGCATCTCAGCTTCCTGGACAGTTTCCAATGAAGGATTTTTCAGATCATTTACAGCTATCAACCATCTGAAGTTCAGGGTGGGGTATGGAGGAATAGGTAATCAGAATGTGCCCGTTTATGTATACGGTTCAGCCCTTAGCCCGGTGTTCATCAACTCATCGGCATTTGGCAGCGGGTTGGGGCAATACATCAGTAACTATGCCAACCCCGATGTAACCTGGGAAAACCAGCGGCAGGCCAATCTAGGTATCGATGTGGGCATTGCGCAACGGTTTGATGTTACCGTTGATCTGTACAATAAGCTTTCCGATAAATTCCTGTTCTCCGCCACTTACCCGGCATTTACAGGTATCGGTATCCCCAACAGCGGTACAATGGGAATATCCGCGCCTTATGTGAACTATGGTAAAATGCAAAACAAAGGCTACGACATCTCGGTGGTGTACCATTCCGGCAAACAGGCAAAAGTAGATTGGAAGAGCACATTGATCTTCTCCCATTACCGCAATACGGTAAA